>JAHEKB010000140.1 GCA_024638525.1 Bacteroidota bacterium | reverse complement strand
TCAGATAGAAATAGAAGATAGTGGAGGTGGAATACCTCAAGAACACATTGACAAGATCTTTGATCCTTTCTTTACTACAAAGACCATAGGCAAAGGCACTGGCCTTGGCCTCTCTACAAGTTACGGCATCATTGTAGAAAAACACAAAGGTCAAATGACGGTTACATCAAAACCAGGTCAAACCATTTTTAAAATATTACTGTCGGTAAATTTAGAAAGCAATGAGTAAACCAATTATACTGTGTGTAGATGACGATTCGGAAGTATTAGCTTCAGTGGAAAGAGATCTCAGAAGCCGCTACAGGAAAGAATTTAGAATTGTAAAGGCACTTGGCTCAGCGGCTGGTCTTGAAGCAGCGGAAGCAATTAAGAAGAGGGGAGTACCAATCGCCTTATTTCTAGTTGATCAGCGTATGCCTGGAATGACAGGTACGGAGTTTTTAAGTAAAATGGGAACGCTTCATCCAGAAAGTGCAAAGGTCTTACTTACAGCCTATTCGGATACCGAAGCAGCAATAGTAAGCATCAATCAAATTGCGTTGGATCATTACCTACTTAAACCGTGGGATCCACCAGAAGAAAAATTATATCCGGTCTTGGATGATTTGCTAAGTCTTTGGACCAGCAAAGGAAATAGTCATTTTGAAGGAATAAGAATGGCGGGAGCCAAGTGGTCTTCTAACTGTTATGAGTTAAAAGAATTTCTTTCCAGGAACCAAGTACCTTATCTGTGGGTAGATATTGACAAAGATGAATCCATGAAGGATTTGGTAATGAGCGTATCGACTGATCCCAATAGACTACCTGTGATATTTTTTGAAGATGGGTCGCATATGGTACAACCGACTGCTCAAGAGTTGGCTGAGAAGGTTGGAATGGCAACTACTGCTGTCAGTCCATTTTATGATCTGGTTGTTATTGGTAGTGGTCCTGCAGGACTAGCAAATGCAGTTTATGCGGCTTCTGAAGGATTAAAAACCTTAATTGTTGAGCGCCAAGCACCAGGAGGGCAGGCAGGCACAAGTTCAAGAATAGAGAACTATTTAGGTTTTCCAGCAGGACTTTCAGGCGCTGATTTGTCGCAAAGAGCCGTGGCTCAGGCGAAGAAATTTGGAGCTGAATTGCTGACGGCTCAAGAAGTAGTTAGTATTAAGGATGATGGAACATACAAAAAGATTTCCTTTAAAGATGGGACATCCGTTTCCTCATATGCAGTAGTATTGGCTACGGGCATGAAAGTGCGTAAGCTTCAAGCAAAGGGAATAGAAGTATTGCAAGGAGTCGGGGTGTATTATGGTGCCGCGATGACCGAAGCATCAACCTATAAAGGTAAAGATGTATGTATTGTTGGTGGTGCGAATTCTGCGGGCCAGGGGGCTTTGTTTTTCAGCAGATATGCCAAGACGGTAACTATGGTTATAAGGCGGGACTCTTTTGTCGAAACCATGTCCAGCTACCTGATAGAAAGAATAGATGCAACTCCAAACATAAAAGTTCTACCAAATGTGGTTATTGAAGAAGTGCAAGGCGAACAAGGTTTGGAAAAGGTGATTTATAAAAATAATAAGACAGGCGAAGTAGGAGAGTTGAATGTGAGTGCGATGTTTATTTTTATAGGTTCAGCACCAAATTCTGATTTTGTAAGCGATTTGGTAGCTACAGACGAGAAAGGTTTCATTCTTACCGGCTCTGATCTTCCTACTTTGGCTAACCACAGACCGGCTAATTGGAAGTTGAAACGCGATCCATTTTTATTCGAAACGAATGTTCCTGGAATCTTCAGTGTAGGCGACATACGATATGGTTCAAACCACAGAGTAGCAGCGGCAGTTGGTGAAGGGTCAGCATGTATTCACTTGGTGCACAAGTATATTGAAACCGTTTAATGAGATAAAAATTGAAACTAAGCTATTTTTTTAAATCAGATTGGGTTTTACCAGCTCTCAAGGTAGCAGCTATTATTGGTACTATTCTTTTTGTAATAAATCACGGAGAAGCCGCACTGCATGGGTCAATGACCTTCGGGAGGTGGGTGTCAGCTCTGCTTACTTATTTAGTTCCATATTGCGTATACATTATTGGCAAAGCTTCTAATATGCGCAAAGAGGATTAAGGCACTGTATGTTGCGGACTGAACAATCAACTCAACAACTGTTCATTGAGGTAAGGCAAAGAACCCAAGAAATATGCGTACCGCTTAAGGTGGAAGATTATGGGATGCAGCCCAGCCTTGAAGTTTCTCCTCCAAAATGGCACTTGGCTCACACCAGCTGGTTTTTTGAAGAATTCATTCTAGCTCGTTCGGCAGGTTACAAAAGATTTGATGATGATTTTGCCTACTTATTCAACAGCTATTATGATGGAATTGGCGACAGAATTCCGCGTCCGGACAGGGGTTTAATGTATAGGCCAACGGTGGAGGAAATATACGCTTACCGGGCATATGTCGATCGCCATATGTCAAACCTTCTGGAGGATGAATTCACTGAAGAAATGAAGAGTTTGTTGCATTTAGGCCTTAATCACGAACAACAACATCAAGAATTATTACTCGCAGATATTAAGTATATATATGGGAATCAGCCATTGTACCCCTCATATGGAAAGTTGAATCATTCAATGGATTCCTCGGCGAATAAGAATTGGCTTTCAATTAGAGAAGGAGTGTACGATATTGGCTATGAAGGGAACAGTTTCTCCTATGATAATGAGCACAATAAGCACAAAGTTTATTTGCAGTCCTATGAGATTAGCGATGGCTTAGTGAGCAATGCGGAATACGCGGAATTTATTCAAAATGGAGGTTATGAGGATTTTAATCTCTGGCATGCTGAAGGCTGGGATTGGATAAAGGAGAATAATGTCAAGTCACCTATGTATTGGCATTGGAACGATCGGAGCTGGTGGAGCTATGAACTTGACGGTTTTAAGCCTATAAATCTTCAAACGGCTGTGATGCACATTAGTTTTTATGAAGCAGTAGCGTATGCCAATTGGAAGGGATTAAGGCTTCCCACAGAATTTGAATGGGAAGTTGCTGCCGATCAATTTGATTGGGGAGATCGGTGGGAATGGACCAATAGTGCCTACCTTCCTTACCCTGGATATCGCAAATCGGCTGGAGCCATTGGTGAATACAACGGCAAGTTCATGGTAAATCAGATGGTGTTGAGGGGTGGGTCAGTGGCGACATCAAGAGGTCACAGCAGAATGACATACCGCAATTTTTTTCATCCCCACTTGAGGTGGCAATTCACGGGACTTCGATTAGCAAGGGATAAAAAATGAACGAACAATTTAAACAAGATGTAGATATTGGATTGTCATTGTATCCCAAACGGATAAGTTCTGAATATTTTTATGATTCCAGGGGAGATAGGTTGTTTCAATCAATCATGAAATTACCTGAGTATTATTTAACCGCAGCCGAAGAACAAATATTCAAAGAACAATCAGGTCAAATTATTCGTGATATGGGATGGGTTCCCAATCTGAACATTTATGAATTAGGCGCAGGTGATGGGAGTAAAACAGCTCTATTGTTAAAGGCTTTGAAAGCAAGGGGAACTGAGATAAGTTATAAGCCAATAGACATATCCTTTGATGTGCTGCAACAGTTGCAGGAGAACTTGATCAAACAGGTTAAAGGAGTAGAGGTAGAACCAATGCAGGGCACATATTTTGGCACACTGGAAAATTTAGTGCGGGCAGATAAAGTCCCACACTTGTTCATGTTTCTGGGTTCTAATTTGGGCAACTTCACCCACGAAGAGTCGATAGTGTGTTTAAAGAAAATAGCTAGTCATATGACTCATCAGGACTACCTAATCATGGGCTTGGACAAAATGAAAGATCCGGCAATTATCAAGGCAGCTTATAATGACTCTCAAGGACTGACTGCCGCTTTCAATCTAAATTTACTGGAGAGAATAAATAGGGAATTAGGAGGTGAGTTTGATCTAAACCGTTTTAGACATGAACCGACATATGACGCTGAGAATGGCCTTGCGAGCAGTTTTTTGGTGAGTACAGTTCGTCAGGAGGTTTATATCGCGGCCTTAAATAAAAGCTTTCACTTTGAAGCTTGGGAAAGTATTCATACGGAAATTTCTCAGAAATATACCAGAGATACTATAGAGTGGTTGTGTGAGTCGTCAGGAATGCAATTGAAGAAGCTTTATTCTGATAGCAAACAACAATTTTATGAGTGTCTAATTACCAAAAAAGATGAGAAATCAAATTGGACCTAGTTACTTTCCAATACAAAACCTCCCGAAAATGCTTCCCAATACCTCATCATTGGTCACTTCGCCGGTGATAAGACCCAATTGGTGCAAGGACTGTCTGATGTCAAGTGCCACGAAATCATTGGTCACGCCTTGATCTATACCTTGGGTAACCTTGTGTAATGCTTCTGCACTTTTTGCTAGGGCGTCTGCATGGCGAATATTATTGACTACTGTTTCATTGCTGCTTTCATAGTTTGCTGCAATGGATTCCAGTTTGTCTATTAAGGGAGAGAGATTACCGCTTTTGGCGGACACAGCTATCATATTCTCTGGCCAGGCTTCTGGATCAAAGTCGGTCTGGTCTACCTTATTGCCGATTATGATTTGTTCTTTGGTTTTGGGTAATTGATCCAATTCAGCCTCTAATATTGAGGGATTTGTGGAGCTGAGATCGCATAAATAAATGAGCAATTCTGCCTGTTCCATCTTCTCCTTGGCTTTGCCTACACCAATCTGTTCTATTTGATCTCCACTCTGTCTTAGGCCTGCTGTATCAATTAGGCGAAATTGTATACCCTTGATATTGAGCACTTCTTCTATCGTGTCTCTTGTGGTGCCTGCAATGTCTGAGACGATAGCACGCTCTTCTTTTAAAAGAGCATTTAATAAGGTTGATTTGCCGGCATTCGGTTTACCTGCGATGACCGTATTGATGCCGTGCTTGAGTACATTACCCGCAGCAAAGGAGGATCTGAGCTTTTCGATTTTTAATAAGAGCTTGTCAATCAATTCCTTTAGATGATCCCGATTAGCGAATTCCACATCCTCTTCTCCAAAGTCATTCTCCAATTCTATCAAGGCAGCAAAGTCCACCAATTCTTGACGCAAGGAAGCGATGTCTTTGCTAAAGCCTCCGCGCATTTGATCCATGGCCAGTTTGAGGCTGGCTTCTGAGTTGGCACTGATCATATCAGCAACGGCCTCAGCCTGAGCAAGATCTAATTTTCCATTGAGAAAGGCTCTCAACGTAAATTCACCTGCTTCTGCCATTCGAGCACCTACTTTGGTTAGTGTTTCGACTATGCGTTGACTCACATAAGGCGACCCATGTCCGCTAATTTCTATGCTGTCTTCTCCGGTATAGGATTGTGGATTTCTAAATACGCTGACCAATACTTCATCAATGCGTTGTTTGCCGTCTAAAATGTGCCCGTAATGTATGGTGTAAGCTTCAGCTTCATTCAAATCCTTGCTAAAACATTTGCTAACCAGCTCAATGCTTCCTGCTCCCGACACTCGTATAACTGCTAAGGCAGAAACACCCGTTGGGGTAGCTGGGGCAACGATGATATCGGAGCGGTTTTGAATCAAGGGGCAAAGATAAGGATGGGTTTGAAAGGAAGGTTCGAAAAGGAAGGTTCGAAGGTTTGGAGGTTTGAGTGGAAGTTTGAAGGGAGGGTTCGAAGGTTTGAGGGTTTGAAAGGAAGGTTCGAAAAGGAAGGTTCGAAGGTTTGGAGGTTTGAGTGGAAGTTTGAAAGGGAGCTTTTTGAAGAGTTAATCGGTGATGTGATTTTTAAACACGTTAGAGGAGTAACAGCTGCCCGTATTGGATGCAACTACTAATTTGCCTTGTGTTCAAATTTCACGACCTTGAAGTGTATAAAATGTCTAAGCAGAGTTATCTGCAGATTGAAGAGCTCGTGAAGGATAAAAGGATCCCATTATTTATAGCAGATCAAATACAAAGGGCTCATTTAAGTATTGTATTAAATATAGCTGAGGGTAGTGCAAGAAACACTTTTCGAGATCAAAATAGATTCTATTATATGGCTCGTTCAAGTGCAGCTGAATGCGCTGCTGCTCTTGACATTATCTACACCAGAGAGCTCATTGATGAAATAGCTTATTTTGATTTAATTACAGAGCTTGAAAAAATAAGCTATATGCTATTTCGATTGATCACATCTAAAAAACGGCTAGCAAAACACAAGATTTAGATTCCTACGCTGCATTGGATGAACTATCAAGATTTAAACTTTTATCCCCTTATACCTTCAAACCTCCAAACCTTCAAACCTCCAAACCTCCAAACCTCCAAACCTTCAAACCTTCAAACCTCCAAACCCACATACCCAAACCCTCTAACTCTCAAACTCTCAAACTTTCAATACTAGAAATTGATACTCATGTGATATTTACTATAAAACTCAAAGATTTCGTTCACGGCTTCATCTGCAGTATCTACCACCTTGAAGAGATACATGTCTTCAGGACTGATGTTTTTCTCTTGT
>JAHEKB010000139.1 GCA_024638525.1 Bacteroidota bacterium | reverse complement strand
TGCCTCTGGAAATGTTGAGTAGAAATTAGCAAATTGGAGATATAAAATGTTTTGGAAAGGGGAAGGTAGTTGGCCCAAATTTATGGGTACTTTTTTGTATAGAAATGAACCGAAAATACTCGTTTCAGAAGTCAGATATGAACCATATGGAGATTAATGAAATCTTCTTACAGGGAAAAGAAGAGATAATGCAGTGCGAAGTGAAGAAATTAAAAGGGACTTTAGTAATTGAAATGTAATTAAAGCGCAAAAGGGGAGCTTCTTGTGTCAGATTTTATCAAATCACCTAATTTAAGTGTCTAAAAAGTTTGCTAATTCAGCGTATTTCCTAAATTTGGGGCTCATTAGTATTAATTGAAACGTAATTTATCAACAAAGCGTATGAAAAAAATTTACAACAAGTATTGGCTTTTTTTACGGAATTCCGCAGCCACTATGCTTGCCCTGCTACTTACTGCAGGCCTTGCTAGTGCTCAGTATTCCGGTAGTCTTACCGTGGACCAAGGTTCTGCGGCAAGCGCAACTAATTTCCAGTCTTTTAACGACTTGGCAGACTCATTAGAAACCTACGGCGTATCAGGTGCAGTGACTGTTGATGTTGTTAGCTTATCTGGTCCTTATGACGAATCCGTCATGTTTAATGTGATTTTAGGTACTTCTACCACTAACACTATCACCATTAACGGAAACGGAGAAACAATTGATAGTAGAGGGGCAACTTACACTATTGGTTTAAACGGAACGGATTACATGACCATCGACAATATGGTTATTGTAAACGACACCACCGCTTCTTATGCCAGAAATGTCTGGATAGGTAATGATGCGGATGGAAACACTATCAGCAATTGTGATATTTTCATGACTGCCTATGTAGGAACCAGCAGTACAACTGCTTATGTTGCCTTCTCTTCAGGAGCAACTTCTACAGGTAGCGGAAATCACGGTACAGGAAACACTATCAATGGGAATTCATTCTCAAACGATGGCAACACGGGTGCGGGTCCAGTTTTTGGATTGGCGTATTACGGTTCAGGTTCCTTTAACGATGACGTGATGATCACAAACAACGACATTACTGGTTTTTATAATGTCGCTGGTTATTTCACTTATGTAGATGGAATTCAATTCAACGGAAATGATATTCATACTCAAAGGGGTGACATTAACAGAATTTGGGGTGCTTATACTCGATACATCGGTAACGGTGGTATCCAGTCTCAATTTAACGGTAACACGGTTACTGGATTAATTGGCGATAATGAATTTGCTGCATTCTTCTTCAACTATTGTGCTGGAACTTCTTCTTCTAGATTAGAAGTTAAGAACAACGTAATCGATGGAAATGCAGGTGAGCGTTCAGGAACTACCTATACTAGATGGGGAATCATTTTTGCTCAGTTCTATAACGATTATATGGACATTAGCAATAATGATCTTACCAACAATACTCAATCAGGGTATTACTATTGGGCAGGTATTGAGATGTATTACTACAACGACAACAACCTCATTTCTGGTAACCTAATCGATAACAACGAGAATGAAAGCGGTTTCTTTATCTATGGTATAGACAACTATTTCTATGGTCGTAGCAATGAATTCTCTAACAATGAGATTTCAAATCTTGCTTCTACCGGTTATGTATATGGTATCTACAATTATTATTACGGTGAAAACGCAATTATTAGCGAAAACTACATCCATGATAATTCAGGACCATATTATTCTTATGGTATTTACAATTATTACCGATGTGCTAATTCTATCATTGATAAGAATACGATTTCAAATAACTCTGCAGACCAGTATTATAGCTATGCGATTTATGCATTTTACTACTGCGACAATTTGGAGATTACCAATAACCTAATTACTAATAACGTAGGTCCATACGGATCATTCGGAATTTATGCAGGTTATTATACAGACAATCTTTTGATTGCACATAATACCATTTATGTGAATGATGATATTAGATTCTACAACTATGGTTTATACCCATATGCGTGGCAATCTGATGCAAGCACGTATCAAATTAAAAACAACATTGTAAGCCTTCAAGGGAATTCAACCCAATACTCTAACGGTAATAGATTTGTCTATATGCCATATGGAGTTGGTGAAATGGAATTTGAAGCCAATGTTTGGTATACAGATGCTGGTCAGTACTGGCATACATCTACAACATTTGCTGCATGGTTAGCTCAATCAGATGAAGTAAATTCATGGTTTACTAATCCATTATTCGTAGATGCAGCTGGTGGAGATTTCACTCCAGGTAACCCTGAGTTTTCTAATCAAGGTGTTTCTGGCTTAGCCACTGTAGATATAAACAACAGTTCAAGAACTGCTTGTGGTCCAGATCCTGGAGCATTGGAATTCTTTGTTGACCACGATGTGGCTAACCTTGTATTTACTGGCACCAATGAGTGCGGTAACTATACGGAAGAAATCACTTTGGATTTCAACAACGGAACCGCTGTTGACATTGCAAACGTGAACTTGTTTTATACCATTAATGGTTCGGGTGAAGTAGTAGAAACCATTGACACTGCATTTGCAAGTGCCACTGAGACTTTCACTTTTGCTGCTATCCCAACTTTCAATACACCAGGTAACAACCTGATTGAAGCGGGTATCAAGTGCGATGATGACAACTCTAACAACATATTGAGCCACAACATATTCATTACTCCTTCTCCAAGTGGAGCGGACATGGCTATGGGAACCACTTTTGATGGTTACTTCAATACTGGAAACATGATGGATCCAGACATTACTGTACCTAACACTACCTCTATCTACGACATAGTACCTCCATCTAAGTATACTGCTGGCCAGTATGGCACGGATTGGACGGTTACAGATAACTCCATGACTTCTGGTGGTGCTGCCACTACAGGTTTGGGTATTGTTGTAGACGGAACAGCTGGAACAGTTACTGTTGATCCAGATTCATCATTGTATGATTCATTGGTTTATGTATCATTCGCAGTAAACGATTTGAACACCGGTTGTGATTCTATCGTTGGGCGTTGGATGTATGTACCTTTCACTCCAGATGTTGATTTCGACATTTCCAATGTTTGTTTGGGAACTGTTGCTACTTTCAAGAATCAATCACAGATGATGGGTAATGACTTCATGATTTACAAGTGGAGATACAACGATCCTAATTCTGATGAAGATACTTCTGAAATCAAAGACGGTTTCTGGGATTATTCAACCTATGGAATGTTCGGTGTAGAGCTTGAGGTTAGAAACCAATCTTATCCTAAGTTCATTTATACGGTTACTAAGCAAATCACAGTAACACCAACTCCTGAGACTGATTTCTCAGTGGTGAATGCTTGTGAGGGCGACATGATCCAGTTTAACGACGGAACTACAAGTCCAGTAAGTGGAGCTATCACTTATGCTTGGAAGTTTGGAGACGGAAACACTTCAACGGCTCAGAACCCAACGCATATGTATGCCACTGCACTTCCAGAAGGCTATAATGTAACCTTGAAAGCTACTCAGAACGGATGTGATGCATCGGTTACTAAGAAAGCATATCAATTTGCTCGTCCAGTAGCAAGCTTCTCTACTTTGGGAGCCTGTAACTTGGAAGACATCCAGTTTAACAACGGAACCACGCTTGCCATTGGTAAAGCTGGTTATACTTGGGACTTTGGAGACAACGGTGTTTCTACACTGAAAGATCCTACCCACGTATATTCTACATCGGGTTCACAAACCGTAACACTTACGGCTTATTCTGAATTTGGATGTGAAGATGAGTATACCGCTAACATCACTTTGTTGGAATCGCCTGAGGCTGATTTCACCTACGATGCTACCTGTAACTTGACTCCTGTTGGATTCACTAGAACTGGATCAGTACCTGCCGGTATTGCCAGTGACTTTATGTGGGACTTCAATGGAGAATCTACTTCTACTCAGGAGAATCCTTCTTATTTATTCTCTGACATAGGAACCAAGGAAGTGACCTTGACCATCAATTCTGTGAATGGATGTTCAAGTACTATCACTCAGGAATTGGATGTAGTATTACAAGCAACTGCCGACTTCGAAGTATCTGATATTTGCGAAGGCGACGAAGCTGTATTTACAAACAAATCTTCAGTTGCCGCTGGTGACTTGACATATACTTGGAACTTTGGTGCTCCAGACGTGAACGGAAGCTCTTCTTCAAGCGATGAGCAGCCACGTCACAGATATGCTAGCACTGGTTCAACTCAGATTGTAAACGTTACTTTGACTGCTGAGGTTGCAGGTGGATGTGATGCCGAGATTACTAAGGCCATCACTATCAATGCTGCACCAGATGCATCATTTACCTCTGATGTACAGGGTAGAACTGTAGTGCTTGATGCACCTTCAGGATACACTATCTATCAGTGGAGATTTGGTAACGGTGGTAGTTCAACTATGGAAGACCCAGTTTACACTTACGACAACGTAGACGAAGGAAACTTCGAAGTTTGTCTATCTGTTAAGAACGATGAGTGCTGGAGCGAGTCTTGTGAGACAGTTGCAGTAAACCTAGTGGGTGTTGAGGAATTAACTCAAGACAACACTATGATCAATGTATATCCAAACCCATCTACTGGAGTATTCAACTTGAAAGTTGAGAACGCTACAGACGATATCACTATTGCGGTATCAGATGTACTTGGAAATCAATTGGACGTAAACATCGCTGATCAATTGAACGGTAACTTTATAGTTGACCTTTCAAATGTTGCCGACGGAGTATACTTCGTACAGGTTAAAAACGGTGATTTCTACGCTACCAAGAGAATTACAGTTTCAAAATAAATATCATACGCAAAAAACCCCCTCTGCAAATGCAGAGGGGGTTTTTTTATGCCAAAATTTTAATCACTTCCCCATAAGATACATGCCCATTACTAGTAGAAGCATGCCCGCAACATTTATGGGTCTAATTGGGGTGCCGTAGACGTTGAGAGCCAATATTGCCGCCCAGATAAAGGTAGAGGCATAAATTGGGTATAGGACCGTTAGCTCACCACCTTTCTTAAAGGCCGCTACAAAGAGTACCATTACAGCTAAATAGCAAAGCACGCCAAGCAATAAGCGCGGGTTAAGCAAATAGCTAGATATACTGCCACTTGCCTCCTCAGCCCCCGACTTATACAGATATTGACCAATAGCGCCGAGCATAGCAGCTATCACAAAGAAAAGGATGGAAACAATTGGGGTTTTCATGTTTATTCGTATTCAAAGGTGTTTAAATCGCGTTCATCCTTCTTTTTTAGTTTCAGGATTTCATTTTTTATAATTTCGACAGAATCTTCAATGCTGGTGTGTTTGTGAATAGTTACAGCTTTTCCAAACCTGACTTTGCAATTCAAGGGGATAATTAAATTGCTTCCCTTGGGCAGCACACGGCCAAAGCCATCCAGATAAACAGGAATAAAGGGAACCTCAGGATTCTTGCTAAGCAAAACTGAAACACCGGTTCTAAAATCTGCTATCACGCCCGGCTGTCCTCGGGTTCCTTCTGGGAATAAAATCAATGATTTTCCCTCTTTTAAGGCCTTATCCAAGACTTCTATGGTAGAGGGCCCTTTGCCCTCCCTATTCCTATTTATTAATATGGTATTGATTAGGCCCTTGGTTAGAAAGGCTTTTAAGGGAGTATTTCCAAAATAATCTCCCGCAGCCACAGGATGTGTATCTAGCAAATGACTATCTGGAAGAGCCGCAAGTATACTTACCGTATCAAAATGACTGTTGTGATTGGCTACTACAATAAATTGGTGCTGATCTTTAAAAACTTTTTGATTTTCAAAACGCACACCCACTATAAACCTCAGCCATGGTTTTACTATAAATCTATAGAAGAGGGGCAGTAGAATATTCTTCATAATCGGTCAGATAGATAAAAACACAAATGATAAAAGAAGGGCACAATAAATGCCAGGGAATCCAGGCGATCCATAACACCCCCATGGCCGGGAATACTATCTCCAATATCTTTCACCATTAAATCTCGTTTTACTGCAGAAACAATAATGTCTCCTACAAAACCCAACAAGCCCAGTCCAACACTAATAAGAACTACTTCCAATCCTGAAAAGGGAGTTAGAAAACGGAGGAAATAACCTAAAGCACCGGTGGTCAGCAGACCACCTACTAAGCCTTCCACCGTCTTGTTTGGACTCACATTGGGGACAATTTTTCTAGAACCCATGGTCCTGCCCCAGGTAAATTGAAACACATCGTTAAATGCTGTGATCACAATTACAAAAAGTATCAAACTTCCACTGGCTTCGTCAAATTGCTCAAAATGAATGTGCTTTAGCATGAGCAAATGGCTGGGCATATACACGGTTAGTATTAGCAATGAGGGAATCATGGTCATGGAACTTCCTACCCTATGCATTTTTTCAGATAAGGCTAAAGCTGCCGGTATAAAAAGAAACATTGCCAGCGGTATAAAAACCAAAAAAGCATGATCAAAACCCCTATACACCAAATAGTACTGAATGGGAATAGCTAAATAGCCAACAAAAAGAGCCAATCTG
>JAHEKB010000138.1 GCA_024638525.1 Bacteroidota bacterium | reverse complement strand
AATTTTTTACTATTTGCGTTTGAATAGTTTGTTCAAAATTTATATTTGCACACCCTTTTACAAGGGTCGTTCTTTGGAACAATGGTCCGGTAGTTCAGTTGGTTAGAATACCTGCCTGTCACGCAGGGGGTCGCGGGTTCGAGTCCCGTCCGGACCGCCAACGAATATCCAAAGCCCTCTCAGGATTGAGGGGGCTTTTTTTATTGGCTAATTTTTTGTGAAACCACATTCAAAATCTCTAATGCTTAATTTTGGAAAGATGCGTTTCCGCTTAATGTACTTTCTTCTGTGCTTATTGCTGTTTTCCAGTTCTTGTGAACCTGAAGAAGGACCTGTACTTATGGATGAAAATGGCGCGTATGGCTTGGAAGATCTAATATTGGATACGCGATGGAGGAAACCACAAAGCTCTAAAAACACGATAGGTTTAAAGGAGGTTTCTGGGGCTGTTCAATGTTCGCAATGGAATGATGGGGCATGGGTGATTATGGATTCTGGCGATTCAGCGAAGCTGTATTTGCTCAACATTGTTTCAGGCGAGCTCAAGCTTTCACTTTACCTAGAAGGACTGAGAAACGTCGATTGGGAGGATATGGCCTCAACTGTGGATACTGGTGGTATTACCTACCTGTATGTGGCAGATATAGGTGATAATGTTGCTAGGAATTTGAAACTCGACAACTATTCCTTCAATGAGCAAATACAATGTCATGATATGTAACAATTGTTACGAGATGATTATGGCCTAACATGCACATAATCAGTGCTCTGAACTGCTATCATGAGCCTGGTTGGTCAAGGAAATGATATCACTCATGTCTAACTGTGAGATGGTGAAAACCCTTGTCTAATTGCTATTCCTGCACTCACTTTGTACACAAAGAAAGAGATGAAGGATATAATCATATTAGGAGCTGGGACATCGGGAACAATGATGTCTAATCACTTGAGCAAGGTGTTGAACAGTGATCAATGGAGAATTACGGTAGTAGACCAAAAAGAGACTCATTACTATCAACCGGGTTTTTTATTCCTGCCATTTGACATTTACAAACCGAAGCAGCTAAAAAAGAGAATTGATAAATTCATTCCCAAGGATGTTGAGTTGATGAATGCAAAAGTGGAACGTATTGATGAAGATGCTAACAGCATCATTCTTCAAGATGGGAATACCATTCATTATGACATTTTGATCATTGCTTCGGGTACAGACATCGCGCCTGATGAGATTGAAGGGATGCTTAGCCCTGAATGGCAGAAAAGCATTTTTGACTTCTACACCTTTGAAGGAGCGAAAAACCTAAGAGACAAACTGAGAAACTGGGAAGGCGGGAAATTGGTAGTTCATATTTCAGAAATGCCTATAAAATGTCCAGTCGCTCCATTGGAATTTGCCTTTTTAGCCGATAGCTTTTTCCAAAATAAGGGAATGCGAGATAAGGTAGAAATTACCTATGTGACACCTATGTCTGGAGCCTTTACTAAACCTAAGGCTTCAGCAGCCTTGGCATATTTGCTGGAGGACAAAAATATACAGATAGTGCCGGATTTTGCGATAGAAAAAGTAGATTGGAAAGACAAGAAGATAGTTGATTATGCTGGCGATGAAGTGAGCTATGATTTGCTTGTTACCGTACCCACAAATATGGGAGACAGTATGATAGAACGTTCGGGCTTTGGTGATGAGTTGAATTTTGTCCCCACGGACAAAGCCACTCTTCAAAGCAAGGTGAAGCCGAACATATTTGTCATTGGAGATGCCAGTAATATACCTGCATCCAAAGCTGGTTCAGTCGCTCATTTTGAAGCTGAGATTCTAACAGAGAATATCCAGCGATTCATAGAGGGCAAGGAGTTGAAGAAAGAATTCGATGGTCATGCTAACTGTTTTATTGAGACAGGTCATGGCAAGGCCTTGTTGATCGATTTCAACTATACACAGGAACCAGTTACAGGAAGTTTCCCCTTCTCTAAGATTGGACCGTTAAGCCTCTTGAAAGAGACGCATATGAATCACATGGGTAAACTGGCTTTCAAATGGATCTATTGGAATATGTTGATCAAAGGAAAGCACATCCCATTTGTTTCAGCCACCATGAGTGAAAAAGGCAAGGACATAGATAAAAAAGTAAAAGAAACCTTAACAGTATAAATCATGAATTACACAGAAAACCAAGCTGTCGGTAAAACAACCGACCAACAAGAACAAGTAGGGATCAGCTCAGTTGAGAGAAATGAAGAAGGCTACCTTACTAACTTCTCTCAGTGGAATAGATCAGTAGGTGAACACATTGCCCAATCCGAAGGCATTCAGATGACAGGCCAGCATTGGGAGGTCATCGATTTCTTGCAAGAACAGGAGCGTAATGAAGTGCCACTTACGATTAGAAAAGTGGGTAAGAGCGGAGTTGTAAGTATCAAAGAATTTTACGGTTTATTCCCAAAAGGACCCCTCAAGGTCTCAAGTAAGATCGCCGGTATACCTAAACCTAAAAGCTGTATATAATGGAAGCTGAATTGAACACCGTTCCACAAGTGGAACAACAAACAGAAAAAGAGGTTAAGAAAATGATGCTTATCCTCTCTAAAGCAACCCTCGACAATGTATATGCCTGCTTCATTCTGGCCAATGGTGCTAGAATGGAAGGCATAGAATCCGAGATTTTCTTCACCTTCTTTGGGCTAGAGGCCATTACAAAATCCAAATTGGAGAAACTGCATGTGGCTACTGTCGGTAACCCGGCGATGCACCTACCTACGATGCTAGGGGGACTTCCAGGAATGGAAGCGTTAGCATCAAATATGATGAAGAAGGAGATGGACAAATTAGATATTCCTCCAGTGGATGAGTTTCTAGAAATACTCAATGCGTCAGGGGCAAAACTATGGGCTTGTAAACTGGCTATGGAGATGTTCCATTTAGAAGAAGAGAATCTTTTTGACGACATAGATGGTGTTTTGACCGTAGGCGATTTCTATGAGAGAGCCAAGGGAGATGGAACTCATTTATTATTTATCTAAATAAATTGTTGCCGTTTTCTTGCTAAATTCGCAAGGTGCGGTCGCATGTTAGAAAGCATATTAAACTGATTTCAGCAGCTTTAGGCTTGTTGATTTTCATCTCATCTATTGGAATCGTAGTCGATATTCATCGATGCGGTGATCAGGTGGTAAGCATTGGTTTATTTGCGGAAGCTCATGAATGTCAGGGTACCTGTGAGCTTGTCAACAATCTTGAGTTTGATGGATTGAGTATTAGCAAAGCAAGCTGTTGTTCTGACCATCAGTTTTATGACAAGTTAGACACTCAAGTTCCGATTGATGTTGATTTTACATTGGTAGATGGCTTTGATCAAGACTTTGAACTTGGCAAAAATGCAATACTATTGTCAAATTGGGACAAGTCTGTATTCGTTGAATATCTTGAAAAACCTCCACCTATTTCGGCTGACTTAAGGACGCTTTATCAAGTATATTTGATTTGAGATAGATTGAACTCCCGTCAATCCTTAATCAAATCAATATGAACACACAACTAAAAAATATTTTTTTAATCCTTCTTTTGACCTTTGCAGCATCCTGCACAATAAATGCGGGTGATAGAAAGAAAAATGTAGACACCAAGGAATATACTTCTGAATACATTTGTCCAATGCATTGTGAGGGCAGCGGGAGTGATTCTGCTGGAATCTGCCCTGTTTGCGGCATGGACTATGTGCAAAAGGACAGCTTAGATCATGAAGGACATGATCATTAAATTTAATAGATAGAATTTATGAAAACGATAATCACTACAATTTTCTGTTTGTTCTTGGCCTATATGCCGACACAAGCTCAAACTTTTAAATATACCACGGATCAACACATAACAGATGTGTTCTCAGATCAAGGCTTTGTTTACTATGATATCAATATGGTCACACCTGAGCCGGAGACCATTACCTTTAGATGGCAATTAATTAGTAATGGACTTCCAAGTAATTGGAATTACTCGCTTTGTGATCACGGCAATTGTTATGTAGGCATTGCCTCTTCAGGCACTATGCATACCATTTCTAAATCAGAGATGGAAGAAGGTGTTGAAGGCTATTTTAAATTCAACATCAACCCCAAGAGTTATGGTGGCGGAATCGTACAGATTTATGTGTATGACAAGGACAATTATAACCGGGGAGATACGGTTTCAATCAATGTGTACAACAGGGATCTTGTGAACGTGGAGCTGCTTGACGGCAAGGAAATATCGGCTTATCCAAACCCGGTTGATGACTTGCTCAATATTGCTTTTGAATTCGGGGGAGATAAAAACCTAAAGCTTTTCAATTCGAGTGGTGAGTTGGTCTCCGAAATGCAGAGCATAGCTCAAAGTTTACAGATCAATACCCAAGAGTTTGAAAGCGGGATTTACTATTTGATCGTTCAAACAGAAGAGGGTGTTCGTTCTCAAATGGTGAGCATCCTTCACTAGATGAAGATACATAGAATTTGTTTCTTACTATGGCTGAGTAGTGCCTGTCTATTTCAGGCACAAGCTCAGAGCAGTGTAAGATTGTTCCTGAATGAAGGCACATTCTACACCGTGGACAGTACCAATATGCCAGCATTGGCTTTGAACTTGAGCGCAAGCTTCAATCAGACAAGCGATGTGGTAGAATTCAATGTTGGAGACAGTATACACCTACACCTGATCAACAATACCAATGTTAGCAGGTCGTACGCCATACAAGCTCTTTCTGTTTCAGGGCAGATCCCAGCCCAGGATTCCGTGCTACTGACTTTAAAGTCTGAAAAAACCGTCAGCTGGATATTGTCTGCAGCGAATGAAGCAGACAGCTATCTCGGTCAATCCACCATGATCACGGCAATTGAGCCCAATTCTTCCAACTTCTATTGGAACATCAGAGAGCATCAAGTGGAAGCTGTATTGGCGTTGAATCAACAACAAAACTTTGATTGGGCTACTTATAATCCCGACTACTTCACCATCAATGGTCGGAGCAATCCCGAGATCAATCAAGATCCTGTTGCTCGGGTAGTGGGACAAGTTGGTGACACCATCTTCATACATATGGCCAATACAGGTCGGAGTATTCACTCAATTCACTTTCACGGTTACCACTGTGAAGTAGTCCAAAGCAGCAGGTCTGCATTGGAGCTAGGCAGAGTGAAAGATACTTTCGGAATTTATCCCGGCCAGATGAAGGTGCTGCGTTTGGTTCCCCATCAAAGCGGAGAATATCCCGTTCATGACCACAATTTGGTCGCGGTTACTGCAGGTGGAATCTACCCCAATGGAATGTTCACTACTCTTTTGATCCAATGAGAAACATACTGCTTATAACCATATGTATGCTGTCAAGTCAGGCCATTGCTCAAATAGATACCGACTTCTTTTTGATTGCCAGAAATACCGGGGTTAAGACACTTGCAGATAGCTCTATAGTTAGAGTGATGGGTTTTGCTGTGGATCTTGGTTCTCAGCCCGATGTTCCGGGCCCTACCTTGATAGTGACTGAAGGAGATTCGGTAGAGATTGATCTTTGGAATGTATCCCAGGGAGCACCACATACGATTCATTTACATGGATTGGACGTAGACCAAGCAAACGACGGAGTACCTCATCTATCCTTTGAGATAGATCACATGGATCATGGATACTATCGCTTTGAAGCACCGCATCCTGGCACTTATCTCTATCATTGTCATGTGGCATCCACCATTCACGTGCAGGCAGGGATGTATGGGATGATTATCGTCAAAGAAAAAGATGCCGCAAATCTCACTTGGACCAATGGATTTGAATTTGATCGAGAATTCTCATTTTTAAGTTCAGAGATAGATACTTTTTGGCATCAAGACAGCGTGATCCTACATGATTATGAGAATCAGGGCAGCCTTGGAATACCCATACCGGAATATAATCCTCAGTACTTTTTACTCAATGGATATTCAGATCAACAGCTAGAGGCTGAAGGAATAAAGGTGTACGGAGCTAAAGGTGAGCAAATTTTGATCCGTCTTGCGAATGTTGGGTTTTTAGGCAATCGCTTTTTGTTCCCTCCTAAATTGAACACAAGAATAATATCATCAGATGGCAGGCCACTACCGGATATTCTAAATGTGGATTCTTTAACCGTGCTTCCTGGGGAGAGATATCAATTATTGATTAATCCTATTCAGGTCTTGAATGATTCCATTATCGTAAGTTATTTTTCAATGAATAATATGAAGGTTGAAGGTAAACAGTTATTGGATGTTGAAATCCTTGAAACCGCATCGCTAAAAGCTTCAGATCATTCCACCTTTAGCATCTATCCTAATCCAGCGAGCAAAGAGCTCTTTTTTCAGCTTTCAAATGCCCAGGGCAGGGTATTACTAGTCATATCAGATTTACAGGGAAAGGCAGAAATAGAAAAAGAATTTATTATTAGCGAATCAGGCATGTTTAAGACTGAACTAGATTTAAACGAAGGATTATATGTGCTCCGAATTTTCAATAGTGAGGGTATGCAAATTGCTACCAAAAAGCTAATTGTGAATTACTGAAATCGTTAGCTTAATTTCCCTGTAAATC
>JAHEKB010000137.1 GCA_024638525.1 Bacteroidota bacterium | reverse complement strand
ATCGTGATGATCTCCAAATTTTTTGTAACCTACGACGCGGTAATTCTCTTCCAGATGTCTAAGAAAGTGGGTGTGATTGGCCAAGCCGGAAACCGCAAAGATCTCCTGGGCCTTTAATGTTTGATAGCTGAGGAAAGAGTAAAAGAGAGTTGAATTGATCTTCTTTTCAAAGACTGTTCTATCTGCCCCCTTAGGAACCTTAGTCACCACCACTGCATCTGCCCTTTTAGCTCCTTTGACAAACTCCCTGAGCCTACCTGCTGGCAGAGGTAAATCGCGGAAGTATGGCTGGTCATAAGTGGTCAATAATAGATTCAACTTAGCACTTAACGCTCGGTGCTGATATGCATCATCTAGAATGATTAATTCTGTATTGGGATGGTCTTGTAGTATTTTCTTGACTCCTTTGACTCTATCTTCACATACAGCCACCACACAATCGGGACATTTTTCCTTGATTAAAAGTGCTTCATCTCCAAATTTTGAAGTGCTCCCGAAACTTTCAACTTCATAGTACCCTTTGCTTCGCCTTCCGTATCCCCTACTCAAAACTGCGACATTCATAGATTCGAGTTGTCTGCATATAAAAATGGTATGAGGTGTCTTTCCACTTCCCCCGACTCTCAAATTTCCAATGACCACTATGGGAATGGGAAATGAGGTTGACTTTAAGATAGCTGTATCGTAAGCCCAATTCCTGATGTCCATGAACAGTCCATATATCAGGCTAAAAGGAAGAAGTATGATCTTGAGTAGCCAGGCCACTGCACAAAGAAAAGGAAATGCACATGAAGTCCATTAAATTTGCTCAGCATGCAAATTCGTGATATATGTGAGCATCTTGAAACTATTGCTCCACTACCCTTGCAAGAAGATTATGACAACAGCGGTCTAATCGTCGGTCGGCCCAATGCTGATGTCCAATCGGTCTTAGTTAGCCTGGATTGCCTTGAAGCAACCATTTACGAAGCTGTAGACAGGAATTGTCAAATGGTTGTTTGCCATCATCCCATTGTTTTTGGCGGGATCAAGAAATTCAATGGCAAAAACTACGTTGAACGCACAGTGGAAATGGCAATTAAGCACAATGTTGCGATTTACGCTATCCACACCAACTTGGATAATGTCTTACAGAACGGGGTTAACCAGCAAATTGCTAAAAGAATAGGACTCAAAGGATTGAAAATTCTATCACCCAAAAAAGGAGGACTGCTCAAGCTAGCTACTTATGTGCCCAAGGATGATGCGACCCCCCTGCTTAATGCCTTGTTTGCTGCTGGAGCTGGCAGGATTGGAAATTATACGGCATGTTCATTTGCCACATCGGGTTTCGGCACTTTTAAAGGCAATGAAAACTCAAATCCAGCTGTGGGAGAAAAAGGAGTTCAACACACAGAAGGAGAGCAAAAAATAGAAGTTGTGCTCAAAGCACACGAGCAATCAGAAATATATTCTGCTCTCATCGCTGCCCATCCCTATGAGGAAGTCGCCTATGAATTCTATCCGACTACCAATCACGATCCGGACATAGGTTCGGGTATCATAGGTGAGCTGGATAAAGACATGGACCCCAGTTCGTTTCTACAACATCTAAAAAAAAGTATGCAATTGGAAGTAATCAAGCATACGCCCTTTAAACGGAATATTTCCAAGGTTGCCATATGTGGAGGATCTGGTAGTTTCCTCTTATCCTCAGCAAAGGCCCTGAATGCCGACGCTTTCATTACTGCTGACGTTAAGTATCACCAGTTCTTTGATGCTGAGAATACGCTGATGTATTGCGACATCGGGCACTATGAGAGTGAAAAATTCACCATAGACCTTTTGCATGATATTTTGACTGAAAATTTCCCTACTTTTGCCGTCCTTAAAACAGAGGGTGACACTAACCCCATCAAGTATTTTCATTGACATGGCAGTAAAAACGATCGCGCAAAGATTAGAACAGCTATACAAGCTACAGACTATTGACTCTAGACTAGACCAACTAAGGGCAGTTAGAGGTGAGTTACCAATTGAAGTAGATGACCTCAAAGATGAGATGGAAGGTCTGAATACCAGACTAGCAAATTTCAACTCAGAAATAGAGCACTTCAATGGTCAAATCACTGCGAACAAGGAGCAGATCAAAACTTCTCAAGAGTTGATCAAAAAATACAATACTCAATTGAACAATGTAAAGAACAACAGAGAGTTCGACGCATTGAACAAAGAAATTGAGATACAAGACCTTACTATTCAGGCTGCAGAGAAGAAATTGGGTGAGTTGGACAACTCCATCAGCATGAAGAATGAGTTGATCGAGGAGCTTCAAACTAGAATCAACGAAAGGAATGAAGATCTTGAAAACAAGATCAAAGAACTTGAGGAGATTACCGCTGAGACCGAGAAAGAAGAAGAACAGATCAAGAAAGAGAGAGCAAAAGCCGAAAAGAGCATCGAAGAAAAACTTCTCAAAGCCTACGACCGCATTCGTGCGAATTTCAGAAATGGAATTGCAGTTGCTCCGGTTCTTCGAGGTGCATGCGGTGGCTGTTTTGCAAAGATTCCACCGCAACTACAGTCGGACATTCGCCAGTCCAAGAAAATCGTAATTTGCGAAAACTGTGGCCGTATCAATATAGATGCGCGTATGGCAGGAATTGAAGAAGCGGTTGAAGAAGAAAAACCAAAAACACGTAGAAGAGCAGTCCGCAAGAAAAGCTAGACGGCTATTTCAGACGCTTTTCTTTCTGTGTTTGCAGGCATCCGTCCTGGCATCGCAACATTTTACTTTTACTGAGAATTGCATCGCTGCGCAGCATGCTTGCTTGGAACTTCGTTTGGGTGATGCTCAAAGACTAATTGAGCAAATTAAAGAGTCAGATCCCGAGAATCTAGCTCCTCATCTCATTGAACACCAGCGGGCCATGCTCATTGCATTTGTTCAAGAAGATGAGCAAAGTTTTGAGGAACTGAAAGATTTACACGATGAGGTTTACAAGAAGATTGCTAGCTCACATTCTGGTTTAAAGCACAGAAAATTCGCATTGGCTGAGATTGATTTTCAACTTGCCTTATTAAAGGCAAAACACAATGAATTCTACTCAGCGGGGAGATTGATAAGTAGTGCTCACAAGCTGCTAGTCAACAATCAGAAATCACATCCCGATTTAGTGATCAATACCAAAACCCTTGGACTCATTCAGGCCTTCTTGTCGACCGTACCCAAAAACTATGAATGGGCAGTAAAACTGTTGGGTTTCAAAGGGGATTTAGACAAAGGTTTAAAACAGCTGAAAGAGGTCAGCATGTTAGAAGAAAACCAGGTCAATGGTGCCTATAACTTGGAAGCGGCTTATTTATATGCATTTACTCAGGGGAGAATTGCCAATGACCACCAAAAAGCGTGGGAAGCCATTGAACCGATAAGTAGGAACTATTCGACCAGCTCACTCAGCGCATACTTTCGGGCCAGTTTGGCCGGAAAGGTTCAAAGAAATGAGGAAGTGATTCATGTGCTGAGCGCTAGGCCTAAAAGCGGTGCATATCATCCATTTCCCTTTATGGACTACATGCTGGGAACTGCTCAATTAAACAACTTATCTGAAGAGGCCATTCATTCATTCCAGCGGTTCTTATCGAACACCAAAGGCGAACATTTTAAAAAATCCTGTCTGCAACTCATGGCTTGGTATTACTATTTGTTTGACAAACCAACACAGTATGAGAATTGCCGGCAACGAATAGCAAACGAAGGCGTTGATCTCTACGAAGAAGACAAACTCGCTATGCGCTTTATTGAAAAACCGCATCCAAATGAGGAACTCTTGAAAGCAAGATTACTTTTTGACGGCGGTTATTATCAAAGGGCCTTGGACATCATTGGCCCTTTGAAAGCCAAAGACTTCGCCACCAGCGATGAAAAAGCGGAATACTCCTATAGAAAAGGCAGGATCTATCAAAAACTCAATAGAAATGATGTGGCATCTCTCTTCTTTATAGCAAGCAGCAAATTCGGGGTGCAGAGTACAGAATATTATGCAGCCTACTCCTGTTTACACTTAGGAGACTACTACCTCTCCATTGGGCAGAACGATAAGGCTTTGAGCTACTACAAAAAGGTCAAGTCTTACAAGAAGAATGAAGAATACAAGGATTCTATAGAACAGCAAGCCATGAATGGAATAAGAAAGTGCAGTTCTTAATTTGGCAGCTTGTCACAGCCATTGTTCTCAGCTATCTTCGCGGCCTTTAATGAACACTTCGAAATCAGACATAAGAGTGCGCTTTGCACCAAGTCCTACCGGGCCTCTCCACATTGGAGGTGTTCGTACGGCATTGTTCAATTACCTCTTTGCCAAAAAGCACAAGGGTAAATTCTTATTGAGGATTGAAGATACTGATCAAAAACGCTTTGTTCCAGGCGCAGAAGAATACATCATTGAAAGTCTTGACTGGTTGGGTATTCCATACGATGAAGGAGTGCATAGAGAAGGATATTATGGCCCTTACAGACAAAGCGAAAGAAAAGGCATGTACGCACAATTTGCCCAGCAGCTAGTAGCTAGTGGGAATGCTTACTACGCCTTTGACACGCAAGAGGAAAAAGACGCGATGACCGCGCGACTTCAGGCGGCGAAAATGCCACCTAAATACGACATCTCCAGTAGGATGACCATGAAGAACTCGCTTACACTCAGCGAAGATGAGGTCAAAATGAGGCTAGAGCGCGGGGACGAATATGTCATTAGATACAAATTCGAAAGAAACGAAGAAATACGATTTCACGACATCATTCGAGGATGGGTGGTTTTTAACAGTAACCAACTTGACGATAAGGTTTTGATGAAAAGCGATGGGATGCCTACATACCATCTCGCTAATATCGTCGATGATCACCACATGAAGATCAGCCATGTCATTCGAGGAGAAGAATGGCTGCCGTCTGCCCCACTCCATGTTAAACTTTACGAGAGTTTGGGATGGGAACGCCCAGAGTTTGCTCACCTCTCTCTAATACTTAAACCAGATGGAAAGGGCAAATTGAGCAAAAGAGATGGGGATCGATTGGGTTTCCCGGTATTCCCATTGGATTGGACCGACCCCAAAACCAATGAGTTGTCTTCAGGTTATAGAGAAGCGGGTTATTTACCCTCTGCGGTCATAAATATGTTGGCCTTTTTGGGTTGGCACCCCAGTGATCATCAAGAGCTATTTAGTTTAGATGAATTGGTAGAAGAATTTAGTTTGGAGCGGGTGTCAAAAAGTGGTGCTAAGTTTGACCAGGACAAGGCAAAGTGGTTCAATCATCAGTTCTTGCTGAGAACAGACAATGCTGAGCTACTGGAAATCCTCAGGCCTGAATTGACTGAAAAACAGAAGAGTAAAGGAGAAGAATACCTTTTGAAGGTCATTGGAATGGTCAAAGAAAAAGTATCGTTCACTCATGAAATCCTGGCTAAAAGCGACTACTTTTTTGGTATACCAAATGAGTACGACGAAAAGGTACAGAGAAAGAAGTGGAAGGACAAAGTGCCTGATTTACTCTTGGCTTATGCCAAAACACTGAAAAAGGAAAAGATTAGCACTGCTGAAGCAATGGAAAATGCATTGGAGAAACATGCGGAAACAAATGACCTGGGGAAAGGCATGTTGATGCAGCCTCTGCGTTGGGCAGTGACCGGCCAAGCAGGCGGACCTCCACTATTCGAAATTCTGGAATTACTCGGAGCTGATGCTATAGTAGAAAGAATAGAGTATTGCGTCAGCGAGTTTGCTTCTCCTTGAGTAATCCCAATTCTTTACACGATAACTCACTAGCCAGCTGTTCAGCTGTCTTCTTTGACTTGCCCTCTGCTTTTGATAATTCTTCGCCGTCAATTACCACGGCAATGGTATACATCTTGGAGTGATTTTTACCTTTTTCCCGTACCACTTTGAAATCCAAGGTCTTTCTTTCTTTTTGGGCCCACTGATTCAAGATGCTTTTGTAATTCTCATTGTGCTCTTTGAGGTGCTCAAGATCCATATAGGGGGTAAGAATCTTGCGTTTAATAAATCTACGCGTAAACGAATATCCACGATCTAAATAGATGGCGCCTATGAGTGCTTCCAAGGCGTTTCCCGATATTCCTTTCAAGGCCATACCATTGCGTTTTACACTGCTATCTAGTGACAGGTGTTGATGAATCCCCATCTTGAACGCAATCTCAGAAAGCTTCTTCCGGCTTACCATCTTGGATCGCATTTCTGTTAGAAAGCCTTCGCCTTTAAAAGGGTATTTTTTAAATAGCAATTCGGCAATGATTCCACCAAGCACAGCGTCTCCGAGATATTCCAGTCTCTCGTTGCTGTTCTTGGTCTTTAGGTTTTTAAAGTGCTCTGCAGACGAATTGTGTATGAACGCTTGTTTGTAGAGATGAATGTTCTTTGGGAAATAGCCGAGTAATCTATACACCCTTTTATAGAACTCTTTGTGTTCAGAAAAACCGAGGTAATAAATCCGAAAGATGGAACGGATCATTAATCACACTTGGCCATGATGACCGAAACGTTGTGGCCACCAAATCCAAAGGTGTTACTCAATGCCACTTTGACT
>JAHEKB010000136.1 GCA_024638525.1 Bacteroidota bacterium | reverse complement strand
GTCTTCAAGCGTAATATAGTCTTTGGGACGTCCCTCTTGAGCTGCTCGATCTTCCAATGCCTGGATCAATTTAGCTGAGAAAGGAGAATTGGCACCCGGGCTGCCATCTGGGACATATTCATTGCCGCCACTGGTAAGGTAAACTCGGGTTTGAATTTCTCGTTTGTTCTTAATCACCTTTTCAATCTCGTCACCCGCAACACCCCTATAACTCGCAGGTAAATCCGTATTGTCAAAGAAGGTTCCTCCAAAGCAGACATCCATGATCATAAATACATTCCGACAGGATTTCATCTGACCGATACTGCTGTTGAGGTAAGAATAATGTAAGTATGAGGGGTAGCCATCTAATATTTCCTCATTATTCTCAACAGAAACAGAATTTTTGCAAACCAAATAGGCGTCTTCGTCATTTTCGTCAAAATATCCGTGCCCGGCAAAGTAAATGAGAAGCTGATCTTCGCTATTAAAATCCTTGTCTTTATACTCTTTGATCTTTCTCATGATCTCTCGTTGAGTTGGATCGATAACCAATTCCACTTCAAAACCATATTGATCCTCTAAGATTTTCTTGAGATCTTCCGCATCATTAATTGGATTATTTAGATCGCCCCACTGATCGTATTTATTGGTAGCGAAAAGCAAAGCATAGTCTTGAGATTTGTCACCGGCTTCGTAATCAAAATCATCCAGTGTTACTCCTCTGCTCAGAATGGGATTTTCAGGAGCACGATTGCTAACAACCTTGCTTGAATCTGAAGTATAGACGATAAAAGGCCTACCTGTTTGATAGGATGAAACGGCTAATCTTGGGCCATTGAGTGTATAATCTTGAAGCAGACTCCACCCCAAATCTTGAGTACTGATCTTACCGCTGTCTTTGAGCAATTCCAAGATGGGATAGATAAAACTGGAATGCCCAAGCTTTTCATCTTCCATTCGCACTTCTGACGGACCGAAGAATTGAACGTTTTTCAGCTGATCTTGGTCGTAGTAGAGTCGATTTTTAAAACTGACAAACTCTTCGACAAATCGAATTCCTGGAATATCAGCAATCGTCAGAATCTGGTTGGCATTCACATAGCTCAGATTGGTAAAGAATTTCTTTAGACTCACTGAATCACTGCCCAGTACTATCCCTTTTTCGCTTGATTTTGAATAGGAAGGACTAGCGATATGAATGAGTAGAATATCATCCTCACTTACTCTGGAGGAAAGCTTTAGAAAAATGTCTTGTAATTCCTTTCTAGAGCCATTGTCCAAATGGATAAATTCAATGTCCCGATAAAGCTTATTTTGCTCGTGTGCAAGAGATTGGTACAGAGCCAAAACATCTTCTTTGCAATAATTGAATGGACTATTGTCCAAAGAATTGGAAATACCCAAGACATAGAGTTTAGGCCTAAATGTGTCCATCTTGAGTTTATAGGCGAGACCAAATTCCAGTCCGTCATATATCCGTTCATTCAGGTCATCGTCCAGATGAGAGTACAAATTTCCTACATCATCAAAATCATCAACCAATAGGGCGTCATCTCTAATGTAATCCTTGTTGATCTCTAGGGCCTTATGATAGTACTGAACGCTGGAATCGTAGTTTTCCGTTTTGTATAAGCAGAAGGCCTTCCACCTGTGATAAGATCTCAGATCTCGATAGTTAATCTCCGACTTGCGATTCTCTGCCCAAATGGCCGTATCCAAATGATTAATTGAACGTTGATAATTCTGCACCTTATAGGCTGTTTGAGAAGCCTCCCAATGCTCATCAGAAAGAACGGTCATATGATAGATGGAATCCCACTTCTGGTTGAGATAAGTCAACATTCGCTTGCTAGGCACTTCCATCCAACCTTTTGCAATATTGAAATCAAAAGCTTCTATAATCGCTTCATATTCCGACACATAGCTCATCTGGTCAAAACCCAAATCGAAATATTTTTTTGCACTGTCTTCCTGACTACTGAACAGATGAGAAATTCCTACATTCATGGTCTTAATGGCATTGTAGGGGTCGTACTCATGCGCTTCCCAGAATAGTGGTTTGGCCTTTTTCCATTCACCCAAACGAAAAAGTGCTGCACCTTTGGTCGATTTAATGAAGGGAATCCATGAACTATCCCCCAAGGCTATGATGGAATCACAATCCCTGATCACACCGACGTAGTCATCCTCGTCAAAGCGTATCCCTGATCTATACCAATAAGCCGATTCAGTGAAGATGCCGTTCTCTATTATCTGCTGATAGAGTGCTTTGGCCTCATCATTCTTTTTATTATCCGAAAGAAAATAAGCCTGTAAGAACACCATATTGTTATAGAAAGTATCTTGATGATCATTTTCAGAAATCCAAATCAGTTTGTTCAATAGCTTCTGAGAAGCATCGGGTTCATCCAAATACTCGTCATAGAGTTCATTGATATAATCTGAACCATTGCCAAGGGCTTGATCGAGATAGAACTCAAAATCAAATCTGTGTTTGACAATTAAGTCTTTATCATCGGCTAAGGCTCTGATTTTGTCTAACAACTGATCTTTAAATTCACTCAGATCATTGACCGGGGAGCCATTCTCTAGCCAAGTGGCATAGGTATTGGCTAAAGTGTAGTCCATACCCATATAACCAAATGGGAATTCTCTGACATAAGACAAAAAAGTCTCTATGTCAATTAAGCTGGTTTTTTGAAGGGCCTCTGAAGTACTTATGCCCTGATACTTTCCGCTAGCCAATTGGTTGCTATTAAAGTCCGCATTGTCTGAAATCCGTATACCGATGTCAATCACTTCCTCAAGCATGCCTCTTTTTATGTATTCCTCAAACACAGCACTCGACCCAAATTGAAAGTTCATAGCAGTGTAATAAGGTTGACCATCTAGGTTGGTAAAGATTATATCATGCTTGATTAAGTCGCCAAAAATTCCCAATTCCAAGCTATCGACAGGTGTCAATTCTACCCGTACTAAATCTTTGAGCATAAGGCCGTATTTGGCCATTCCCGAGGCGAAACGAATCTCAACGATTGAACTGTGACTATTAACCGTAAGCACCTTGGCATCTCCCAACACTATATTCTCCCTTTCTTCCAAGCTGTCATTATTTCCAGTTAATATACCCCCTTTGCTGCCTTCAAAGACACCTTGGTTAATTCCACCACGGATTATGACCAATCCTCCTTCTTCATCGCTACTCAAAACACTATCTACCCTAAAAAAAGCATTGATTATACCACTCTGTAGCGCATCGTGCTCCTCACGCCCCTCAATAATTGGCAGATTGTTTTCCGAGACTTTAGCATAGACAGCAGGCAATTGAGAATAGCTTTCATAAGCTAATTCAGTATTACCTGAGTTGTGATAATACTTCACCGAAGCGTGGTAAGCCGGCAAATAGTAATACGCATAATTCGTTCCTGAATAGATCCATGCAAAATTCTCTGACATCAGACCCATTAGACTGTCGTTTGGTGTCTCTTTGTCTGATTCATAACGCACTGCTGATGACAAATGAATGACAGCATCTATATACTCTTCAGAATCGAGAGCTTGCAAATATTGTTGGTAATAGAGCAAGGTCGAATCTATTTGTTGCGCCTGAGAAGGTACACTATAACTCATACTGCAGCCCAATAAGAACCACAAAAGACTGCAGCCAAAAAGGTACTTAACCCAATAATCTGTCTTATGTACCAACTTTTTCATATTAAAGTGCTGGCAGAGAAATGTACTTTCCCTTTTCCGCTCTTTTCAATAGCTTTTTAAATGCTTTGTTCTTTCGCTTTTTGGCAAGTTTCCTTGCTGTCCATCCGTAATAATTCTCAGCATGCACATTAATGCCTGCACTGAGCAAATAATAAGCAGCATCGAGTTCATTTTCGCGAACGGCCTTAAACATGGCTGTTTCGCTGCTATTGTCTTCCGCATTGACGTTGGCTCCTCTTTTTAGCAGAAGTCTCAATGCGGACATCTGCCCTTTCTCAATGGCATGAAAAATAGCTGTCTCACCGGCTTCATTCAGCTGATTGGGATTTTGACCTTTCTCCAACAAGAACTCCAGCAATTCAATATTTCCATTCTCCACCGCATAGAATATCAATCCACCACTTCCATCTTCACTATTAAATCCATCATCGCTATTCTCTATAATGAGCATCAGCGCTTCCATATTGTTTTCTTCCAATGCGATAGCTTCAAAACGACCTCTTTCTTCTGTATAGGAATGATCTATCAAACCCGTATAAGCCATGTACGACCTCAATCTTTCCATATTGCCTTCTCGGATGGCGTATTCTACATTGTCGTAAAGTGCCTCAAGCAAAACATCATAAGGCAAGCGCGTTATTCTTTGAACGTGCTCTTGATCCCATGCATCTTCATCTAGAACGGACACCTTAATGCAATCACAGTCTTGATCGTAGACAAAGTCTCTTTCTCCTCTGACTAAAATCCCTTCTATCCAACCAGAGGCGTCAAACACAGGCCCGCCTGAATTGCCTCCAAAGGCATCTAGATTGGCTTCGAAATAATTATCGTTTCCGTTATAACCTACCCAGGCATTATCGGCAAGTTTTAATGGCAGACCAGAAGGTGAGCCAATCATGAATACATCTTCGTTGTCTGCTATCTTATTGCTGATTCTGAATTTATATGGTTTTCTATCGCTTTTTTCTTTGAGCCTAATAACTGCCCAATCTCCACCTCCACTAACCAATTCAGTGGTGAGGATATCATCACAGGTGTAGACATTATCATTGTCGAGCTCTACGTAATCTGCCCAATCGAGATGGAGCAATTCCTTGGTAAAATCAAAGACCCAAGCAAAGTTCTCACAATCCTCCATGTTTTCAACGCAGTGACCAGCCGTTACCAAAATGTCTGGTGCAATTAAAAAACCGGTACAATTGCCGCAGGCCGGTTGATCCAAGAAGCTAACATTGTCCGCAAACTTCATGCTGGGATCGCCGTCGCTCAGCCACTCTCTTAAAGATGGGCAGTCCATAAAGCCATCACCGATATTGTTGATCGGCACTTGCACTGCTGTTGCTCTGACAAAGTCTTCATAGCCAAACGCATCTGTTACATCTCTTCTGTCATCTGGACCATAAAACCCTCTGGAACTTTCACCCGTCAGATCAAAAGGATTCTCCGTAGGTCCTTTGTCTCCTCTTATGCTATCTTTTTGTTGTGCATTTACTTCTACACCGAACAAGAATGCCAGTATAATAAAGGTGGATTTGATTTTCATTGATTTCATATTGTTTAATTACTTGAGTTCTTTCTTGCGGCGTTTAAGATATTTTTTCATTGCTTTCTGCTTGCTCTTTTTAGCCGTTTTAATGGCTGTCCAACCCTTGCTCGACTTGGCGTCGATGCTTGCTCCATTGTCTATGAGTAAACCGGCAATTTCAATATTACCAACTCTCGCGGCATAATGCAAGGGTGTCTGACTGTAAAAAAGAGTGGTAGCACTAACGCGAGCTCCGTATTTCAGCAGGCTGCTAACTGCTGCTACCTGCTGTCTTTCAATGGCGTAGATCAACGCGGATTCCTGCATTTTGTCTTGATGATTTGGATTCACTCCATTGTCCAGCAGGTACTCCAACATCTCTACATTTTCATTGCTTACAGCATAGTAGAGCAAATTTCTGCCTCGATCATCGGTAATCTGACGTTCTTCTGTCTTGGTCATCAGCTCCTTGAGTAAATCAAGACGATTCATCTTGGCTGCTATAATTTCAAGGCGACCCCGTTGTACGGTGTAATCCTCTTCTAATATCCAACTATAGGATATCCACTTTTTGAGTCTGCCGATATCATTCATTCTGATGGCGTAGTCTATATTCTCATAAATGGCCTGAATTAATATATCATAATTGGTTTGGATCAATGGCAGCTCATAGCTTCCTTTTCCAAAATGCGAGTCGAAGCTTACTGTCTTAATGCAATTACATTCTGCATCATAGATATAATCTGAACGGTTGGTATTGTCCCAGTCTTTGGTGGTATACCCACGAACATGAATGGCCTCAATCCATCCGTAATCATCAAAGACAGGCCCTCCTGAATTACCAGGGAAATGATCAAGTGAAGTGACAAAAAGCAAAGGGTGTGCTAAGGTTGAAGTAACCTTGGCATTATCAACCAGCTTGAGCGGAAGCCCCGTTGGCGCCCCGATCATGAATATATCTTGCCAATACTTGACCTCACCATTGGTTCTGAATTGATATGGATTTCGCGTGGTTTCCTTCTTAGTTCTGATAAATGCATAGTCCATCAAGGTTTCATCACTGTATTCCCAATCCATAATCTCTGAGCATTCATAAATATCATTGGGATCGAATTCCACATAGCCAGCATAATCCTTATGTCTGAGCTTGTTGTCATAATCCACCAACCATATATAGTCATTACAGTTGTCACCGAAATTCACGCAATGACCTGCTGTTGCAATAATTCCTGGAGCAATGAAAAAACCGGTACATTCTGCACAAGTTGGTTGATCCAAAAAGGCCACGTTTTCATGAAATCGGTCAACTCCATATCTTCTGCTTAGGGTTTCTCTCAGGCTTGATGTATAGATTCTGTTTCCACTGATGGCA
>JAHEKB010000135.1 GCA_024638525.1 Bacteroidota bacterium | reverse complement strand
AATATTTCACTAGCGTAGCCAGGGCCGTCTTGTTTTTCGTAAGTAGATGATACTTCTATTACAAAACCATCGGAGGTCTTGTGTTGCATGCTGTTTATTTTCCAAGCCATAATTTTAATTATAAGTTCTTATTTCTATTCCTATTTTAGTAAAATTATCCGCTCCAGAAGTTAATATTCTTAAATTATCCGCGTCAACAAATGAAAAGCCTACGTTACTACTTGTACCAGCTGGACCAGTTCCAGAAGCTGCTAGCATTATTGTTTTTAATGGTTTAAATTTACCAGTAGCGTTTAGGTTGTATATCCCAGGGGCCACTCTTGTAAACGCTGTGTAAGGTGTGGGTATACCTAAAGAGTTTTCTAAAACTATATCCGGTTGGGGATCTGCGCTCCCTGATTGGCTAAGCAAGCATACAAAGCTTAAATAGTCTGGCGCGCCAGCTGGGGATGTTTCAACTATTACCCCATCGCTATCTACCGCTAAATTAGAAACCACACTGCCGTTACCAACAATTGGTGTTCCGTCTCCGTACTGTGGAATTTTTACATTTTGGGCAGTAATTTCTAAACCGTTTTTCTTATTGGGAATAGATGCCCCACAACCCACTACAAAATTAGCGGCTGATGCAGCATTATTTCTTCCTAAAACTACTTGCTCCGCATTTCCTGCTGTTAGATCATTTCCTATTACAATAGACTTGAAATAAGCCGTGTAGTTGTCAGATCCTATTGTAACAGAATTAGGCCCTCTTGATTCATTACTAAATCCAGCCGAAAAAGATTGATCAGCTATAGCTTGATTTTGGCTACCCAAAGCTACAGCGTTATTACCTGAAGCAACACTGCCTATACCCGTAGCAAATGATCTCGCCCCACTAGCTATTGTATTTAAACCAAACGCCGCAGCGTTATCACCCGTTGCTATTACAGAAGAGCCATAAGCAAATGCAGTTTCAAAATTAGTATCTGGATTAGCGGTAGAATTTTTACCCCCTGCAAACGAAAGACTAGTGGCAGCTGTTGTTTGATTGCCAATGGCAAAAGAACTTTTTCCAGATGCTATTGTGTTGTCCCCAAATGCCGCTGATTTTTCTCCCGTAGCATTAGTCTGGAAATTAAAAGATGCCGCGTGTAAGCCTGAAGCTGTTGTTGCATGACCCGTGGCCAATGTCGCCTCGCCTTGAGCTTGGTTGTTATATCCCATTGCAATTGAATTACGTAGACCAGTTGCTTGGGAGAATCCTCCAAATTGTAAAGAGTAAGGATTTGTCGCTCCAGGGGACACTTCTTGAAAAGTAATAGGTGAATCTGCAAGATTGTTTGTTGGGGTTGAGCCAAACCACATAGGTAGGGTTAGGTTTGTCCCTGCACCTGTTACTTGCCCTGTGTTTTGTAAATCAACATAAGCTTTAGTAGCTGCGTCTTGAGCTACAGTAGGATCTGCTAAGTTTGTTATTTTACTTCCGTTTTTATCAAGTTCACCTGTAATAGTTGTGTTGCCGGTTATAGTCAACGTTGTATTCGCTTCGTCTACATTTATAAACGCAGACTCAATAGTATTACCCGTAGAACCAACCCATATTTTACCAGGTGTTAGATTAGGTATATCGTTTGTTCTAAGAATAGATGATACTACAAAATTACCACTATTAGCTGAACTAACCCGCCCAACTTTACCCATGTTTTGAATAAGATTGCTACCTACTGGTTTTGTTAATGTAAGCGCATCACCCGTTACGCCTCCGGGCTTTACATATATAACATCGTTTGCTAATGGTGTTTGACCATCAATTGGATCGGTTGTTAAATTTCTAAGCTTACCAGTAATAACAACATAGCCTTCCCCGTTTATCCCCAAGTCTTGAAAAAGAAGTCCTACTGCCGGCATTTTAGCTGAGTTACTTGCGTCTGCAAGTTTTACCTCAAGTTTACCTGATTCGCCTACAGATCCTGATATATATACCGGATCGCCTTTTGTAAGTCCTGAGCCCTGCAGGTTTTTAACGGGCACTTTAACAACCTCCGCACTTTCTACGTGTGTTGCGCTTAAATCTTGAAAATTTAATAATCCCCCAGCATCTGACACTAAAATTTGATCAGCTTCGCCTAAAGTGTCGGTTGTATCTTTTATAGGACCGTTTAAATATAATGTACCCGTTTGCGTTATTAAGTCGGCACTAGCATCACCTAATGTAACATTTCCATTTAGCGTGCTATTCCCGGTAACCGTAATACTTGTATCAAACGTAGCGGCCGCATCAACATTTAATTGACCGCCTATAGTTAATATTGTAGCGTCAGCATTTTGTGATAGCATAGAGTCAATAACCTTATTGCCGCCAGGTCCGAACATTGCAATAGTATTTTCAGTACCGTCTATAAGGTCATTAAATAGGTTATCAACTGTAATATGTATATTCTGGTTACCGTCATACCCAACTAGGTACATTGTAGCCGTGCTATCAGTTCTTAAATTAAACTGTGAAAACTTTATTGCCATCTTTTATGTTCTATTAGTGTAATGCAATGCATCATTATAACCTTCTGTAATCATTGTAGGGTAACGGTCACCGGGTGGCCATGAGCCTTCTTCCGCTATAATCTCAATTGGCGGATCAGCGGTACCTAGCTCTGTAATCATTTCAAGAGAGTTCATGTTTCCATGATCATACAAATCTTGATCAATGATAATAGCATCTGTTATAGTAAGTGCCATGCTACCTTGAATAAGTATTTATAGGCATGCGGACTAGGTTAGTCGCTGTTGTGCCTGTATCATATACTTTGCGTACTTGCACCGGTACAAATTGCCCATTATTCATGTTATAAAATGTAACATCGCTACCAGCCCGTGTTTCAACTTTTACGTGTCCGCCAACGCCTACGTATAGTACGCTAATTCCTGGTAAATCTACCGTGTCGCTTGGGATTACCTCAAATGCGTTAGTTGCTTGTATCAGTGCTTGACTCATCTTGTAATTGTATTTGTGATTCCAATGCTTCAATTCTTTCTACTAAAGCATCTATAATATGTTTTTGATCTTCTATCTTAATAACTCTACCATAGTTATCTACTGTAACTTGTGCAAAGTCATATCTACCAGTTCTTACCGGTACTTTAACAGGGCGAATACTTACTTCGCTTCCATCTTGCGATATGCTAGTTAGTAGCACATTTTCATCTAGCGATATAACACTGTTGACAGTCCCCCCGACTTTTCCAAGATATTCAACAGTTAAGTCGGCTCCGACCATACTGGTCGTAATACCATTACCACCTTTAATATTAATTGTACCAGACTCGGTAATAGTTTTACCTGTACCGTTTTCATCTGCAATGGTTACCGCTGTTACAGTGCCTGTGTTATTTGTAAATGGTAGTTTATCAATACCAATTTTCTTAACTTCATTCTTTGCCTTGTTTTCTACAAAGAAATTTATGTTATTAGTTTTACCTTTATAAATACCTGCTGCATCTATAATATTACGCGCGCCTGAGTATTTTAAGCTAATAAAAGAATTTTTTTCTGATGTTACAACAGATACAGGGCCCGCGCCCTTTACAGATAATATGGCATCTTCAATACTTGGCCCATTAATTGATAGTGTATTATTGCTCCAAGCTAGCGTGTAGCCATTGTCAGAATTACTAACGCTAAAGTTATTCAATGTGTTTATTGAATCTCTAACAAGCGATGCAATGCTTCCTACAGACATTTTTTTGGAACCGCCCGTAGGGCTCGATCCAATTACAAAATCTGCTGGCTGTGCTGCCGATGATGGAAAATTAGTTATTCTTGCCATTTATTTTTTTTTTATTTTACGCGTCTTTACAAAATCTAATACAAACAGAGCCCCAGGCTAATTGAAAGGGGTTGGGCGCGGTTATCGAGCTTCCGGTTCCAATTGCGCTAGCCCAAAATCCTGTTGCGGAGGTGCCGGGTGGAACAGATGTTCCCTCTAATTCCCACCACATTTCGCTGTCACCACTAAACCTTAATGTGAGACCAACAAAACTTGCAAATCCAACTCCTAAAGATTCAAACCCAGATAAATTATAATAAGGATTAGATTGAATATTATTGCTCCAGAAAGCATTAGTTCCACCACCTATAGCCGTTATATTAGACAGGGCTGGATTTTCTAGCGCTATCAGTTCTGCTCGTAAATTATTCCAATCATTTCGAGTTGGTAATCTAAAACCACTTGGAGGTGTTATAACAGCGGCAGCAAATTGGTTATAAAACAAACCTCTTGAGGCGTTAGCTGGATCAAAATCCCAATAAACAGCCCCCGGCGTTGAGTTATTTCGAGCGTCGTTTGCTTCTTCGTTTGTTGTTAAAATAGGTATTGTACCTCCGGAGCTAGCTAATGTTGTTGAGTTTGCATCGGTCCAGATTAAACTACCAATTTGTACTTCACCTGGGCCTGGGCCTGGGCTACTTCCAAGCAAGTTTATTTTTACAGTGCTTCCAGTTCTATATAATCCGCCGTATGGAACACCACCTGCTTCAGCAGCGTTGTCATCCGCATAAGAAGTACTACTACGCAACACATCCATTATTATTTGGCTAGAGCTATTTACAGCTACAGCCTGTGTGGAGGTTATTGTTGATGTAGAGTCAAATATAGCCATTTGAGTATCCGTACCGCTTCCGCCAATACCGCCACCGCCGCCAGAGTATTGAGGAATATTCAAAGTTCCATTTACCAACGTAGCGGCACCTGATGAGTTGTCGGTTGTTAGCGATTGTACTATGCCTAAATTAGTAGTGTACCCCTCGCCGTTTGCTAATTGGCTATTGCTTGTTGGTATTGTAGGCTTATTTGTTAAGTCATTATAATTACCGCTAAACACAGCAGAGGTTAACGCGTATCTACCGTCTAAATTTTGTGTAACATCAACTCCATCGGTTCTAGTTAATGTTAAAACACCTGTATTAGTATTAAATGAAGCCCCAGATACTACTTTATCATCAACGTAGGTAGTTGTAGCCTGCCCTGTGTTAAAATACCCCTTTAATGATTGCAGCTCAACGCTTTTAGTAGCGTACTGTTGGGAAACATCGTCAATAACAAGTAGATCGTTATTGGAAAGTGACCCTATTAAGGGATAACTAGGTATTCTAGGCATTCTTTTCGTTTTTAGTACCGTTTCTACGCGGATTCATTCCACCTCTGTTTCTATGTGCTGTAACAAATGTCCCTGTGTAGTGGTCGTAGTCTTTACCAGCAATCTTTTTACCGGCTTTTTTAGCTGCACGACGTTTTTTTTGGCTATCAGCACGCTTTTCCTTGCGATCCTTGCTATTTGCATATTTCAGATCACGCTTCTTCTTGCGCCTGGCAGCCTCTGGAGACAATTTTTGCTTACCCACTTCTAATTTTTTATATAATATAGTATTTTACGTGCTTTTTACCGTTTTTACGCCCCTAGAAGTGACAATAGCCTACTATTATATATACCTTAACAGGTTAACGTCGCATATTTTAAGTACCCAAATAATTTAGGGGGGTGCTTTTTTAATTTTGTTACTAGATTTTTAGAGGTTTGGGGTTATATACTCATTTTCACTGACACCGTTGTTATGGAAAACCATATTTTTTTGCCCGGTTCCCCGCATTTTCTTAGGTTTTTGTGTGTTTTTTGGGACTTTCCAAAACCACCCCCCGGAACCGCAAACTATATTTTGTGTGGCAACTATCGCGGAGCGTAGCGTAGCGTATAGCATATGCGTATAGCATTTACAGTGCGGACACGATACTATTCCGATATTATATATGAATTTAAAAATTAAAACTATGCACAATATAAATTTAAACGCGGAAGTAATCGCAACGATCGACGAGCTAAACCAGTATCTGCTTGGCAACGTAACTAACGAAGCAGCAATTGAGGCATTGGCTGAGCTACAGAAAAATATTACTAACTACAAGTTTAATTAGCATGCTAGTACGAATCGACAAAAAGAACTGGCTGGGAAATTACAGCAGCCGCGTGCAACTCTTCCAGAGTCAGTCACACCTGGACAACTACCTCCGCTTCATGTCGAAGCACGAGCTTGAGAGCAAGATCATCGGCCACGAAGTAATTACAAACTAAGTACGAAGTTAAGTAGATAATATAAATGTAAAACAATTAAATATAACAATTATGAGTAAGAATAAAGTAAACACGTTAATCAGTAAAAGATTCATCATCCGCAAGACCTTAATCGGTAAGGGAGTAATAGTAAGCTTCACGGACTACGATGGCAAGGTACACAAGTACAACCACGATAAGGTATACGAGTACCACAGAGAGCGCTTCGATAACATGGCGTGCTTCAAGAAGTACAAATACTATTCACAAACATTCGCGCTACCTAAGTTCGTGCGTGAGATGGATAAAGCAGACGTAATCTAATGCGTCGCTTCAGTCGCAAGCAGATAGTTACTGGTGTAGTCATCGGTACCTATCTGGCCCTAGCGGGTTCGCTGATAGTGTTCGCTATCGTAAGCTTGATCACGGATCCTAACTTCAGGGTCTAAGCACAGAGGTGTGGATTGGAAAAGGTCATTGCTGTCCGAAGTACGTCCGCACCGCGGTGTAT
>JAHEKB010000134.1 GCA_024638525.1 Bacteroidota bacterium | reverse complement strand
TCTTTTCTGAGTGTTCACGCTCAATGGTCCAACCAGAAATCAGCTCTAATACAATTTGAGCAAAATCAGAGTTATTTTTTGGATTCAGGTCTTATAGACCCCTTATCCATAGTTATTGCTGGTTTTGAAAGGGGGATAGATTATCAATTCACTGGAGACAGTCTTAAGTGGAAAGCTCCTTCGGTTGAGCGACCCGTATCTGTCAGCTATAGGCTGTTGAGATTGGAAAGGGATTATCGCCTAAAGGATCCGGTACTTATACAGCAAATCTATCAAGAGAATCCCTTTGATTACATACCGCCCTCAGATCGATTAAGCAGCCAATATGGTAAATTGAACACTTATGGAAATATTTCACGGGGAATAGGTTTTGGCAATGCTCAGGACATCGTGGTCAACTCCAACTTGAATCTGAGACTGAGTGGCAAATTACCCAATGATGTGGAGGTATTGGCCGTGATAAGTGATGAAAACAACCCTATCCAACCCGATGGAAATACCCAGCAGATACAGGATTTTGACCAAGTCTATATAACACTGTCTAAAGACAGCACTATGCTGACCGTCGGTGATTTTTTAATGCAAACTCCTTCTCGCTCATATTTTCTGAATTACTACAAGAAATCCAGGGGATTGCAATTCAAAACTACAGGAGATATTGGCTCTTGGACACATAATAGCGGGGTAGAAGCAGCCATTAGTAGAGGTCGGTTCAGCAGAAATCAGATCCAAGGCATAGATGGAAACAGCGGTCCTTATCGCCTTAGCGGGAGCAATGGAGAATTGTTCATTATTGTAATTGCCGGAACAGAAAAGGTCTATTTGGACGGCGAGCTATTGACCCGAGGCGAGGACAACGATTATGTGGTGAACTACAATACCGGAGAAATTAGTTTCACCCCTAATGTGCTCATCACGCGCTACAGCAGAATTGTCTGTGAGTTTCAATATTCAGACAGAAACTATGCTCGATCGGTGTTTAGAGCGGGGAGTTCCGTAAGCAAGGGAGGATTTACCCTATATGCCAACTTCTTCAATGAAATGGACCTGAAGAACCAACCCTTTCAGCAAGATTTGGATGCTGTAGATTCCCTTAGTGGTCAAAGCGTATTGGAATTGCTTGCTAATTCTGGCGATAACAATCCGAGTATTGCCAATATTAGAAGCAGTCCCAGTTTCAACGCGGATAGGATAGTTTATAGACAAGTCGATTCTTTAGGAGAAAAGATCTTTGTTCACATCACCGAGCCCGGTGAAGATTCACTCTATTTTGAAGTGGCATTCAGCTTTGTCGGTGATGGACAGGGCAGCTATGTTCAGATTCAGTCTTCAGCCAACGGCAAGGTCTTTGAATTCCGAGGAGCTGGTTTGGGGAATTATGCTCCTGTTTCGATAATTGTAGCGCCTAACCGTCTGAATATGTGGAACATAGGATTCAAGCATGAAAGAGGAAATGTGGCAAGTGGGCTTGAATTTAGTATAAGTGAACGAGACCAAAACACCTTTTCTAAGATAGACGATGGAGACAATCGAGGTTATGGTCTAAAGGCCTATAGAAAGGGCAGCAAACTTTTGAAAGATTCTGTTTGGAGATTCAACCACCGCCTGGACTACGAAATGGTAACCAATGGATTTAACTTTATTGAGAGGTATCGCTCGGTCGAATTCAATAGGCAATGGAATAAGGTATTGGATAATCCCGCTGCTCTGACAACGGCTTTTGAATCATTGGAACACATCATTGGAGCAGGAGTGGGCTTGAATAAGGATGCAGAAAGCGGAATAAACTTGAATTTATCGAGTTTTCAGAGACCCAATTTGTATTCAGGTTATAACGGTGATCTTAGACTTGGCTATGCCTTGGCAAATACGCGTTTCAAATCAGAACTAAATGTCTTGCAGAGCATGAACCAAATGGATAGCCAAGAACAAGACAATCAATATTTTAGATTAAACAGTTTATTGGAACAGAAAATGGGTAAATCACTAATTGGCTTGAGGTTTACCACAGAGGCGAGCCAATTTGAACTTGGAGGAATTGACAGTCTTAACTCAGGAAGTTTTAGTTATTCCGAGACCGAGGCGTATTTCAGGACCGTATTAAAGAAGATTGATCTTGAACTCAGCTATGATCAGCGCATCGATCAGTTGCCGAGCTCAGGGGAATTCATATTGGCAACCACGGGCAGAAATTACAGTTTGAGGAGCTCATACCAATCCGAGAATGGAAATAAGCTGAATTTCATCACCACCTATAGAAATCTTGCGGTCAACGACAGCAGTTTGGTTCAAAACGCCTTGGAAAATACTTTGCAAAGCAGACTAGAACTGGATTTAGGACTGATTAAAAGGTTTATAAGAACTAAGACCTTTGTTCAGGTAGGGACAGGGCAGGAACAAAGGCGAGAGTTTCAATATTTGCAAATACAGTCTGGAAATGGAAACTACATATGGAATGACTACGACAGCAATGAAGTGCAGTCGTTGAATGAATTTGAAATCGCCTCAGACCTAGATAGAAACAGAGCGGACTTCATTCGGATTTATACCCCGGTTCCGGGCTTCATAACCAGTAGAACAACCAAATTCAGTGAATCTATTGAATTGAATCCCGCCCAAATACTCAATAGAAAAACGGCAAGCGGTCGAATTTTATCGCGATTTAATTCCGTTTCTGCAGTGCTATTTGAGCAAAAGGTGCTTCCGCGTTCGGGTGAGATTATCTCTTTTGCGAACGCATTGTCTGATTCCAGTTTGATCAATAGATCAAGCAACCTCCGGTCAACCCTTTTTTTCAACAGATCCAATCCCAAATTTGGCATGGATGCAAGCTGGAAGCAAGCAAACTCTAAGGTCTTGCTCACCAACGGTTTTGACCAAAGGTCTAATGTCGAGCAAAGCTATAACTTGAGATGGAATGCCTTAAAACAGTGGACTGTTCGTACCAATTACAGAAGAGGTACCAAGTCTTATAACAGCGAATTCTTCAGCAGCCGAGATTTCAACTACCAATATTGGGAAATCAAACCGAAGTTGCAATTTCAATTGAGTAATGTGCTTAGAATTGAACTTTTTTCAGGCGTCTACTCCGCCGAAAACGATACCAGCCTCAATTTGGGCAATACGAGGAATATTGAAGTGGGAAGCAGTTTTAAATGGACTCAGGCAAATCAAGGTGCACTTGGTGCCAGTTTGAGTTATGTACAGGTAGAATTTGAGGGCACCCCGAGTTCAAGTTTGGGATACGAACTACTGAGGGGTCTTCAAGATGGCCAGAATGCGACATGGAGCTTAAATTACCAGCGAAGGATAGGAGGGAGTATACATATGGTCTTGAGCTATGACGGCAGAAAATCACAGAATGCCGATGTGATCCATATAGGCCGACTAGTGGCTCGATACCTATTCTGATCAGTATTTAAAAAGAGTAGTTACGCCAATTTTCCCATCCTTTTCCAAGCGCAGAATATAGTGGCCTACTGCTTGCTCTCTGAGGGGATAAAAATTCAAAAAATTATGAAAAACACCTTCATCCACCAATCGTCCATCTGAACACAATAGTTGATAATGGGAACCAGGCTCACACTGCACTTTAATTAGGCCTTGACTGGGGTTGGGGTAGACCTTGATGTTTAAATTTTGGATGACCACAGAGCTAGCAGAACTTTGCAGAATACTGTCTGCCACCCTAAAATCCGGGATGCCATAGCCATAGGCGCTATCTGGATTCTCAAATCGGTCTGCACTTTGGATGACTGCATCCATGATCTCTCTATTGGATTTATTGGGATGTGCCTGCATGAGGCATGCCACTGCGCCTGCTATGACCGGACCGCTAAATGAAGTGCCACTGCCCGTGCGCAAATTGCCTTGGGGGGTGTATATGGTGTTTCTTACTCCCAATGCCATGACATCTGGTTTAACTCTACCGTCACTGCTGGGACCAAAAGAGGAGAATTGCGGCTTGTTCTCAAAACTATCTACCGCACCAACGCAAAGAACATTTGGTCCATCGCAGGGGGCAGTGATGTAATACCATGGGTCATTGCCAGAGTTACCGGCACTATTGGTAATCAATATGCCTCTGCTGGCAGCCAATTCTGCTGCTATAGTGATAATGGTGGTTTCACCATCCATGTCCGCATAGGAATAATCTCCTTGAAGGCTGTCAAATAAGGAATAGCCCAAACTGCTGTGTATTATGTCTACACCAATAGAATCCGCCCATTCCATCGCATTGATCCAATTGAATTCCTCTTGGTGGGTTTCGCTTCCACTCACCTCGGTTCTGGCCAAGACGTAGTTTGCATGTGGTGCTGTGCCGATGAGGGAATCTTTTTGATTTGCAGCCATTGTGCTCATCACCTGCATACCGTGTGCACTTTGATCAAAGCCCAGAGGCTTATTTAGGGCAAAATCTCTATGCGCTATGATTCTTCCGTCAAATCGCAAACTGTCGAATCCACCGATGGAGTCCAAATTGTTAAATCCTCCATCAAAGACAGCTATGGTCACTCCTTTACCGGTAAAACCCATGCGGTGCAGAGAATCTAAACCTATCATGTTTGCAGGCCAATCACCGGCTCCATAGTCAAAATCACTTTGCAACTCCCATTCTGATTTGCGGTATCTACTTTGGGATTGGGAATGCACGACAAATGGAAAACTCAAAGCTTGACTCAAATGCTTTTGATCTATTGACAAAGCATTCAACCATCTGCTTTGCTTGTCGATAGGGATATCTGCTTGGGCTAATTCTACCAAGTAGTCCTCACAGATAGGGGCGTCGAAATACGACTCTTCAGGACTGCATTTTGAATCCAAGAATATCCAATGTTCCTGCGCCATTGAAGCAAAGTGGGCCAATGTTAATAGCCAAAACAGACTAATCTTCAAGAAGCTGTTTGATCTCATTTAATTTCATTAAAGCCTCAATAGGGGTAAGCTTTTCGATGTCCAAAGTATGGAGCATTTCTAGCACTTCTTTTAATTGAGGGTCATTTAATTGAAACAAATTCAACTGAAAATGTTCAGGCGAAACTTTTTTTAATTGTTCCCTTCCACTGATCTGTGCGCGATTTTCTTCTAAATGCGACAGAATGGTTGAGGCTCTTTTGACAACGGATTTTGGAATTCCCGCCATTTTAGCCACATGAATTCCAAAGGAGTGCTCGCTGCCGCCCTTTTTCATTTTTCGTAAAAAAATCACTTTGCCATCTTTTTCCTCAGTGCTGACGTGGTAATTCTTAATTCCCTCATATTTGGCCTCTAATTCATTGAGCTCGTGATAGTGTGTCGCAAAAAAGGTCTTGGGTCTATACGAATGAGTACACAAATGTTCGGCAATTGCCCAAGCCAAGGATACTCCGTCAAAAGTGCTGGTTCCCCTGCCAATCTCATCTAAGATAATGAGGCTCCGCTCGGAAAGGTTATTCAATATAGATGCCGTTTCGACCATTTCAACCATAAAGGTTGATTCACCTTGAGATATGTTGTCTGAAGCTCCAACCCTGGTGTATATTTTGTCTACCAAGCCTATTTGTGCATGCCTAGCAGGAACATAGCTGCCCATCTGCGCCAAGAGCACCGTAAGTGCCGTCTGCCTCAATATGGCGGACTTACCTGACATATTTGGCCCAGTTAGGATAATGGTCTGTTGATCTTCGTTGTTTAAATATATATCGTTGGGAATATAATGCTCACCTATGGGCAACTGTTCTTCAATGACTGGATGCCTGCCGTCTTTTATTGCAATGGCTAGATCCATGTTCAGTTCTGGTCTATTATAATCTTTTTCCCTGCCCAAATAGGCAAAAGATTGGAGGCAATCCAACGCAGCCATCAATTGAGCATTTTTCTGAATGGCAGAGGTATAAGCGTTTATTTTATTGACAAGTTCAGAGTAGAGTTTACTTTCAATTGCTGAAATCTTGTCTTCAGCCTGAAGAATTTTTTCCTCAAATTCTTTTAGTTCAGGGGTGATATAACGCTCGGCATTGACCAAGGTTTGCTTGCGCATCCAATGTTCGGGTACCTTGTCCTTATGTGTATTGGTTACTTCCAAATAGTAACCGAATACGTTGTTAAAGGCAAGTTTTAACGAGCTGATGCCAGTAGCTTGACTTTCTTCCTCTTTGATCTTAAGCAGCAAGTCTTTCCCGTTTTTGCTGATTTCCTGAAACTGATCCAATTCTCGATCTACTCCGGATTGGAATACTTGACCTTTATTGAGCACAGCAGGGGGTTCTTCAACAATTTGAGAATCTATCAAAGAAATCACCTCAGCGTGATCTTGCAAGTCTGCCAGACTGAGCTTAAGCTCTCTGCATTCAACAGCTTCGACAGCGGTTCTAAGCTTGTCTACGGATTTAAGTGATTCGCTCAAGTGCAACAACTCTCGAGGCTGCACCCTTTTCATAGCAATCTTTGAAACCAAGCGTTCGAGATCGCCCATGTTTTTTAGCTCAACTTCAATGGTATTGCAAAGTGTGGGATCTGCTAATAGGTAATCTACAATCCCAAGCCTTTGTTCCAGCGCTTTTTCATCAAGCAAAGGAAAAAGCATCCACCTTTTCATCAGTCTACTGCCCATCGCGGT
>JAHEKB010000133.1:5731-6619 GCA_024638525.1 Bacteroidota bacterium | reverse complement strand
CCTCTTCATGAGCTTTGTCAATAAGAAGAAAAAGAAGAAATATCTCTTTTACAGCCTTTTTGATCCTTATGATTTAGAGCCCGAAGGAGAACTGTATAAAATTGGCGAACTGAAAGCCGCTACTCAGCGTGGCATGAAGCCCTCAAGCTATGACATACAGGTATCAGAGAATGAGAATTACCTTCTGATCATGGGATATGATGCACATCGGGTTCCCAAGAAAAAATTTTCCCTATTTAGACGAGCGGAGGCAGATGATGTAGGAGATCGCGTCTTCGAATTCAGTTTTTGGGTGTTGAACAGAGACTTTAGGACCGTCAACTACGAAAAGAAATACGAACTGGAAATTGAAAATTCATCTGACCGTTTTTACATCAGGCAGTTTTCCGTTGACGACAGTGGATCGGTTTATATTTTGGGCAAGAACAAGGTCATTGACAATTTGAGTCTAACCACAAGGGAACGGCTTAGATCAACAGCTGGAAGGCTGAAAATTGTCACTTCGGCCTACATCTTAGAAAAAATTGATCCAGATGGATTCAGTTATCAATTCACTACCGCCCAAGACCAAGCCTTTGTAGATATGCAACTTTTATTCAGTCGCGCAAATGAGGCGATCCTGATAGGAATTACGGGTGATGTCATTGGTGCTAGGATGTATTCAACGGGCATATACTCCGCTCGCGTCGATCAAGAGCTGAACCTCTTAAAGGATACCAAGACTAATTTCTCAGAAGAGGTACTCAATGGAGTGAATAACATCAGAGAGCGTGAGGCGAATATGTCTGAGCGCAGAAGAAGAAGGAGGGAAAGGAGACAGGACCTGTGGCGCTTCGTAACCCCCGATTATCGCCAGGCGTCGATCTGGCTTTTGCTCAACAGCGGGGA
>JAHEKB010000133.1:0-5721 GCA_024638525.1 Bacteroidota bacterium | reverse complement strand
AAGAAGAACTCAGGATAGCTAAAAGTGCGGCTTTGAACATCAATACTATTGAATTCGCCAAAATTGATGAAAATGGAGATCCCGTAATCATATTGGAAGAACAGTATGTCCGGGTAGTGGAGACCACAACACGCAATGCAAATGGTACCACGACTACCACGCGGACATATTACTATCATTACGAAGACCTAATAATGGCCAAGGTGCTAGCTGACACTATAGTTCAGAACTATTACAATAAGTACTACGTCATTGCTAATTTACCCTTGACAAGAAGTCTAGAAGCCTCTCTGAACAATGGAGAGATCACCATCATTTCACAAGAAAATATTTTAAAAGTCAACTCAGACTTAAGTAAAGTAAGGGCCTATGATTTTGAATCCATAGAATCTGAAGGGGGAAGAAGTTCAAGAAGGAATGTGTTCTTTTACCGCAAGACCTTGAATGATCATGTGATTATGGCTGCAGCCCGCAAGGGACGCAAGTTTCAATGGTACAGATACGAGATCAGTGACTAGCCCGAATCAATCGGTCATTGATGGCCCTACCCAATCCGGTGTTGGGAACCCTTTCAGCAAATATTATTTCACTCATGTCCTCATCAGCGCGGTGCAGATATTCAAACAGATTGGATGCCGCTTCAACCAAGTCTTTTGATCTGCTTAAATAGTACTTCTCAATGGCATTTGGGTATGCTTTGGAATCATCCCAAAGCAAAAGGCTGTATCGCGCTTTGCAATTTGCAATGGCTTCTTCCATATCGTCTACTACATAAAGACCCTTGGCAGGGCTGTAGTGTTGATCCATTTGTCCAGGTGCTTGTGGGTTGGAGTGTTTTGATAATTCAAGCTCTATCGGCCCAATAAGCTTTTCAATTTGTTCAAGACTTAATCCTCCAAGACGAAGTGCCTTAATATTATCAGTTCTGCAATCCAAAATAGTGCTTTCCAAACCGACTACAGAAGGCCCACCTTCAAGGATATAGGCAATTCGATCTCCCATAGAGCGTTCAACGTGTTCTGCTTTGGTGGGGCTGATCTGCTTAAATGGATTTGCGCTAGGTGCAGCCAATGGAAAATCGAGCATTTCCAAAAGTTGTTGAGCAATGGGGTGTGCAGGCTTTCTCACCACCACACTATCCAAACCTGCGGTCACTATTTCTGGCAAGACATCTCTTTTATTTAGGAGCAGGCTCATAGGACCCGGCCAAAAGGCTTCAGCGAGTTGTACCGCCTTTGCGGGAAACTCTGAGACATAGTCCTCTATATTCGATTTTAGGGACAGGTGAACAATTAGGGGATTGAAGCGAGGTCTTTCTTTGGCCGCGTAGATCTTAGATACAGCAAGAGGGTCTAAAGCATTGGCAGCAAGACCATAAACAGTTTCTGTAGGAATGGCTACGACCTCCCCTGCCCGCAAAAGATCTGCAGCCCTGGAAAGATCGTTTCCTATCATTTCTTTTGGCGTTTCAAACCAAATTTGTCAATCTTATTGTAAAGGTGACTGCGCTGTATGTCAATTTCAGCGGCGGTCTTGGCCACGTTCCAATTGTTCTTTTTCAATTTGGCATCGATGAACATCTTTTCTGCATAATCCTTGAATTCCTGGAATTTATCAAACTCCACAATAGCATCAATGGTTCCCGGTTTCTTCTTGCCGCTGTTGGCATAAAGAAGCACGTCTTCATCCGTAATTTTTTCTTCGCAAAGAATTACTAGACGTTCAACCACATTTCGGAGTTCCCTGATGTTTCCACTCCAGTGAATGTTCTTCATTTCCTCCATGGCCCGAGCCGTGAATTGCTTTTTATTGATGCCATTTTCTTGACAGATCTCTTCGAGAAACTTATCTGCCAAAGTTGGAATATCCGTCACTCTTTCATTTAAGGTGGGGACATGGATAACAATGACTGAGATTCTGTGATAGAGATCTTCTCTGAAATTACCTTCTTCGATCTCTTTCATCAAGTCTTTATTGGTTGCAGCTATAACCCTAACATCAACGTCAATGTCCTTTTCTCCACCAACTCTGGTGATTTTATTCTCTTGAAGAGCACGCAATACCTTGGCTTGCGCCGCTAAACTCATATCTCCAATTTCATCTAAAAAGAGGGTTCCACCATGGGCTTTTTCAAACTTTCCAATGCGCTGTTTCATGGCAGAAGTAAAGGAGCCCTTTTCGTGTCCAAACAGCTCACTTTCAATAAGTTCAGACGGTATTGCTGCACAGTTTACCTCAATCAGTGGACTCGATGCTCTATTGCTTCTTTCATGCACCCAACGGGCCACCAGTTCTTTTCCCGTTCCGTTCTCACCTGTAATCAGAACACGAGCATCTGTGGGAGCTACTTTCTCAATGGTCTGCTTGATCTTTTTAATGCTGGGAGAATCACCAACAATTTCTCTTGTCTTGGTGATCTTGCGCTTAAGCACTTTGGTCTCAATAACCAAATTGTTCTTGTCAACGGCATTTCTCACCGTGATCAAGAGTTTGTTCAAGTCAGGGGGTTTAGATATGAAATCAAAGGCACCTTTTTTGGTGGCTTCAATCGCAGTCTCCATCGTTCCATGACCGGATATCATAATAAAGGGTAATTCAGGGGCAAGATCCGAGGCTTTGCTCAACAGCTCCATACCATCCATTTTTGGCATCTTGATATCGCAAAGCACTACATCGTAGTTGAACTTTTTTATCTGCTTAAGTGCCAGCTCCCCATTTTCCGCCTCCTCGATTTCATAACCTTCATACTCTAAGATCTCTTTAAGAGTCTCGCGTATGCTTTTTTCATCATCTACAATTAAAATTCTTGCCATTTTCTCTATCTATTAAAAGCAAAACTATAAGCCGGGTTCTGTTTTCGTCTAAAGACGAATGCCTATCATTTATCTCTGCAACCTACCCTCTAAAGTTCCCGAAAAATCGGGATTGGACGAGCAGCCCTCAACTCTAGTTTACTTGGTCTTACAACGTGCAAGGTTTGTACCAAATGAATGTTACCATTCAAGCGTGTGAGCTCTTACCTCACATTTTCAGCCTTCCCTACCAAAAGAGGCAGGAGGTTATTCTCTGTTACACTTGCTGTATACCACTGTTTCCAGTAATAGCCCTTGATTAACTCAAGGTACACCGCCCTGTGTTGCCCGGACTTTCCTCTCAACTCTAAAGCTGAGCGATAAGCCATTTTGCTGGGCAAATGTACATTATTTTAAACGCTTATAAACGCCTTGGTTTGTACACGGAATATTAACATTGGCCCATTGTAAGCTGCTGTATTTTCGGCTTGATTCGAAATATCCACATTGCATTTGATTTTTGTTTTTATCTTTTTTTTCTTGATGACATTCAATTCACTTGATTTGCTTTCCCAAACCTTATGACACTAATCAAGTCCATTTCCGGAATAAGAGGAACCATAGGAGGCACAGAATCTGAAGCCTTAACGCCATTGGACGTGGTAAAATTTTCCGCTGCTTTTTGCGATGCAATATGTACCGAAGACAATCGACGAATAGTCATTGGAAGAGATGCACGTCTATCTGGAGAGATGATCAACAAACTGGTCTGCGGTACACTTTTGAGTAAAGGTGTAGACATTGTAGACTTGGGTCTGAGCACCACCCCAACAGTTGAGATGGCCGTAGTCAATGAATCTGCCGCAGGTGGAATAATTTTGACAGCCAGCCACAACCCTAAGCAATGGAATGCACTAAAACTGCTGAATGACAAGGGTGAATTCATCTCAGCGGCACTGGGTTCAGAAATCATTGCGGCCGTTGATGCTGGAGAATTTGAGTTTAACGAAGTTGAATCGCTGGGAAGTTATTCCGTATCAGCGGGTTATATAGATTGGCATATCGACAAAATCCTCAAATTGCCTTTGGTGGATGTAGATGCCATCAAGGAAAAAAATTATAAGATCGTTGTAGATGCCGTGAATTCTACTGGTGGCTTAGCGGTTCCCAAATTATTAAAAGCACTGGGGGTGGGCCACATTGAATGTATTTATTGTGAACCAAATGGGCGCTTTCCTCATAATCCAGAGCCACTTCCAGAACACTTGAGCGAATTGAGCGCTGAAGTTAAAAGAAGCGATGCAGACCTGGGTATTATAGTGGATCCGGATGTTGACCGTTTGGCCTTTGTTCGAGATGATGGAGAGGTCTTTGGTGAGGAGTATACCCTGGTTGCTGTTGCCGATTATGTTTTACAAAATAAACTGGGTGATACGGTGAGCAATTTGAGCTCAACCCGTGCCTTGCGAGATATTACCGAGAAACGAGGTGGAAAATACCATGCGAGCGCTGTTGGGGAAGTCAATGTGGTTTCCATGATGAAAGAAGTGAATGCGGTAATTGGAGGAGAAGGCAATGGAGGAATCATTTATCCTGATTTGCATTATGGAAGAGATGCCCTAGTGGGTATAGCGTTATTTCTAAGTCACCTGGCAAAATCCGGCAAGAATATTAGCGCATTAAGAGGTGCTTATCCAAATTATGTCATTAGCAAGAACAAGATTGAGCTCACTCCAGATATAGATTTAGATGGGATATTTGACTCACTGAAAGAGAAATACGCCGGTCAGCCCATCAATACCATAGACGGAATTAAGATTGAGTTTGATAATGAATGGGTTCATCTGCGCAAATCAAATACAGAGCCCATTATCAGGATATATGCTGAGGGAAGCTCCTCAAATATAGCGGATAGTCTAGCCAATAAGATCAAGGCTGATATCAAAGAGATCATTGTTTAAAAAGTATTTAAGGCGTAAACAATAAGGAGATGAGAGAGCGAAAAAAATCCTGGTTAGCAAGACATTGGAGCAATATCGTATTTGTGCTTTTTCTTGGCTTGCTTCTGTATCCTCCCACGGGTAAATCCATTAAGGTATTTGTACAGAGAGTGCTGGCTTTTACTCCCAGTGAAATCAAAGAAGAGAATCGAGATAAACTTTCGGATTACAATTGGACCTTGCTCGATGACAAAGGGGAACGCGTAGATTTTAACGATTACCGCGGCGAAGTAGTATTGATTAATTTTTGGGCCACTTGGTGTGCTCCATGTGTCGCAGAATTACCAAGCTTACATAGTCTTTATGCTGGGTATGAAGACCAGATGAAATTCCTTTTTGTATCTAATGAGGACAGGGAGACTACTGATAAGTTTTTAGCGGCACAAGGTATGTCTTTGCCATGTTTTAAGCCTTATACCCAAGTACCATCGCAACTTGAAAGCAGCAGCATTCCGGCTACATTTCTCATTGATAGCAAAGGGAAAATAGCGGTAAGGAAAATAGGAGCGGCCAAATGGGATTCAGATAAATTTAGAAAACGCTTGGATCGCTTGTTAAGCGATAAAGGGTAATTAGTTCGGTCCATTTAGCAGCTGATATGGTTTATCACCCTTTAACTCAATATCAAGATTGAGCTGAAATCCAAGTTGGCATTTTCAGCTGACAAGAATCATATGGATAATTGTTTTGAGAACTGAACTTTGAGCTCAGGACTTACGAATATTGCTGAATGAAACTCTATCGCTGTTTATTAATAGCTCTGTTGACTGTTATCACAAGCATATGGGCAGAAAGTATTCATGCTCAATCTGATGTCCAAACAAAAGCCGAAATCAAGTCATATGAGCAAATGGTGTACGGTTTGACCCAATTGGACTCTTTGGTGCTGCGAGCTGGGTTTCTATGTAACAAAACAGATTGCTATACCA
>JAHEKB010000132.1 GCA_024638525.1 Bacteroidota bacterium | reverse complement strand
AACTGGGTTCGTTCATGTAATAGATATTACCCTGATTGTAGATCTTTACGAAAATGATTCTACGACCGTCTACATAGCAATCCAATGGGCTGTGGTTATCTAGTAGAACTTCTTCACAAACCAATTCCCTGGCATCTAAATCAGAAACTTCTTCAATGCTTCCTCGGAGTGTTTTGGCTGTTCCCCTGAGTTTTGTATGCGCTGAGTTAAAGGATTGAACATAGACCGATTCTTCCACTTTCAATGTTAAATCTATGTCAGACAGCGCAGCATGAAATATGTCGAGATGATTTAATCGGAGACTGTCCAGGGTTTTAACTTCAGCGGCGGATTCTATCTGTAGCGTCTCCAAATCAATAAAATGAACTTCGATATCAAACCTAATATCAAAGTCACGGACAAAATTGCATGTATTCCCATTATCTAAATGCAACTGATGGTCATCATCAATTTCAGTGATAATCTGTGCAGTTAAATTTCTAGGGCCTGTAATTCGGACAAATTCAATGCTGTCTTGAATTAAAATTACTTGAAGCTTATCCGCTATTTTGACTTTATTGAAGCTTGTCAAAGAGCGTTCAATCGTATGGATGGGGCCAGCAGATGTGATGCAATCATCCATCTGAACTTTGCTGCAAGAAGCTAGAAGAACACAAATAGCGATAAAGCTGGTTTTCACTTTTTCCATTGATAGATGATTCCAGTTTCCAAATAATCCGCTACACCACGATGGAACTTCAAATTCCCCATCAAAGCCCAATTGTCTGTCAAATTGTAATTGAATCCCATCCGCTGATAGAGCGGCTTTTTTAGATCAGCAGGTCGGTTCAGGTAAGCTCCCGCTTCTATGAGAAAACGCAGCTCCCCAACCGCCCATTCATGTCCCGCAGCTATCCCTATCTCAAGCTGATCGCCAAGACTAATTGAGCCTAGGTCAACCTGATTGTTCTCCGAATACTTATAGGTCTTATCCAGCACGGCATCCATTCCAATCCGCCAAGCAGCAATAAAGGAATACTGTCTCAACCATCGCAGTTGGACGCCTTTATTGTTGAAGCCCACTGGATTAGCAAAATTTCTTTCCTTTCTACCATAAATCAAGGCTGCGGAGTAGTGTGAATTTGGCTCGAATTTACTCTTAATAGGTTGTGGTTTTGCCGTTTTGCCCTCATTGGGTTCTTGTCCCAATGGATACGAATACCTAAAAAAGAAACTGGGTAGATTGTAGCCCAAATTGGGCATTTTAAATGCTGCATTAGAAAAGTGCGAAATCCCTATTCCGTAATTGATGTTTCCCTTCTTTACAGGGTGCTCCATTAGAAATGCCGTTTGCATAAATGCATTCCAATGGCTTCCAATCGCTTGATTTCTTCTGTTTTCGAAAGGGTCAAAGACTTTTAATACGTACCCCACTCCCGGCCCAAGTCTGAACTTAAGTGTGGACCTACCCATCTTGGCTAGGCTCATCTGTAAATTGGCTTGTGCAGAGATTGCACCTTTGGTGTGCTCTCCACCAAAGTGAAAATAACTCAGCCCTAAACCCCAAATTGGTTCTTTGTAGTACGCAGCCCAATCTGCGTTTGACCTCTGCTCATACTGAAATTCAAAACCCATCATATGGGTTTCTATATTTTTCAAATCTGCTCTGTGCGCTACTAAGAATCCGGGACTCACTCCCATGGCCACCTGTTGTGCCCAGGAATTGGATGCCATTAGTAAGATGCTAAGTATTAATCCCGCAGATCTCATTATTGCCAGCGCTTTCTTCTGTAGAAAGCATTAATTCCACCAAAAAGGAGAATCACAAGGATGGGTAGACCCATATTGATCCATTGCCACTTTCTCTTTTCTGTTCTTGTTCTTTCTTTGTCCAAAAGGCGAAGGATGATTTCTTTTGATCGAACCTCTATCAGATTGGACTCGTCGCAAAGGTAATCTACGCAGTTCATGAAAAACTTCTTATTGGCGAAGATTACAGGTTCACCAAAACTCTGTGTACCGTATTTGTCGTACCCCAATGGATATACCTGACTTTTATCCCCTGATGTTTGATTTCTAATCAAATCCCCATCACCGATGACAATCATGGCATTGTTTTCCACAGAATCTTTGTATTCAATGTCGAGATTTCTCCGCGCACCCGGTCTGTACTTAAATGCACTCCTGAATCCGCCTTCTAGCAATACTGCAACGACTTGCGAAGGATTTCTAAAGTTGTTTTTATCGGGCTGAACACGCAAAAGATCCAAAGAGATCATTACTGGATTGTGCGCTACCCTAGAGTTAATGGAAGATTTGAGTAGGATGGTCTTTCTCGCTGCCCTATTGGCTGTGGTATCCAAAGAACTGCAATACTGACCCCACACAGATTCTAAATTTCTAGTGATGACATTATCGTCTGCTGGATTAAACAATGGGTAGAATATCCAGGGCCAGAAGCCCGGTCTATTTGTCTGTTGGTTTATGGCTGGAATGCCATGGCTTTGAAGATCCTGTACCAAGGTCGGTTCTAATCGTGCACCATAATTAAAAAGCAAGTTGTCGAGATTATGAGAGTGATTGGCCGTCATAACACGCCCATATTTGGCAACACTATCCATTTCTGCTATTAAGCTTTCTACCAACCAAATCACTTTTCCCCCTCTCATTATGTATTGGTCTAGGACAAATTTCTCTACTTCTTTAAAAGCGATTGTGGGCTTGGCCACTATAATTCCGTCGTACTTAGATAGCTTATCAATGAGTGATTCTATGAGCACCTCGCTTTGTCTATCGGGTTGTGCCAATAGCTCATCTGCGAACATTTTGATACAATTGGTATCTGATATATTGATGTTTATTCGCTCCAAGCTATAGAAATCGCTCAGCTCTTTACTTATATCTGCCGTTTCAACTGGGTCCAGCTCTCCATGCCCTTCCACCAGAGCCAATTCAAGGTCTTTACCTGCAATGCATTTGCGCAAAACGTTCCCAATTTCATATTCCAAAAGTTCTATAGAGCCATTGATCTCTTCTTCTAATGGTTTGCCAAATTCACGCTTGAGGAAGTTCAGAGGATATTCCCTCCCGCGATAAACAACCAGTGCTGAAGGTATGATATACTTCTCATCGGCCACTTGATCAGGCTCCAATTCTGGAACCTCAATTTTTAAGCCTTGCTGGTAGAGCTGTTGCAAAATTTTGCGCTTCTCTTCTATGTCTTGCTCAGCCAGGATATCCTCAAACTCAAAACTGAACAAGCCCTCCGAAGCGTAACGGTACTCATTCATCATATCCCTGACTGCGGTCTTTAATCGCTTATAATCTACGGGAATATCCCCATCGAGATAAATGCTTATATATACTTCATCTTCTAGCTTTTGCAAAAGGGATTTTGTTGATTCTGAAAGTGTATAGCGCTTTTCCTTGGTCAGGTCAAACCGTTGGTACCATTTGTCCGAGAGCACATTGAACAGCAAGATCACCGAGAGTATGATCAAAAAGCCCCCCCAATGACCTAAGGTATTCGATGTTTTACTCTCGCTCATAGACTCTTGTGCTTTAAACTAGCTGAACTAGCTGCCAAAAACAGCCCAATAAAACTCAAAAAATACACTACATCCCTAGTATCCAAAACACCGCGACTTATCGAGTCGTAGTGGTATTGAATACCCAGCCATTGCACTAAAAAATCATTATTGCCAAACAGTCCCAAATTACTCACTTGCTCAAAACCTGTAAAGGCAAAGAAGCACAGGAACATTCCAAGGATAAAAGCGATGATCTGATTAGGTGTAATTGCCGAGGCGAACAGTCCTATAGAAGCATAACAAGCTCCTAGAAAAAGCAATCCCAAATAAGACCCCCAAGTTGCTCCTACATCAATATTGCCCTTGGGCAGGCCTAGCTGATATATAGAGTAGAAGTAAATCAAGGTAGGCAGAATAGAAAAGGCCACCAGGGTTAGGGCCGCTAGATATTTACCTCCAATGATTTGAATATGGCTAAGAGGCTTAGTGCTTAATAATTCATATGTACCCGTCCTCTTCTCCTCAGAAAATGAGCGCATGGTTATGGCTGAAATAAGAAAAATGAAGACCCATGGAGCCATAATAAAAAGACTGTCTAAATTGGCATAGCCCAAGTCCAAGACATTGGTATCTGTAAACACCCAAGTAAATAAGCCGATGAGAAGTAGAAAGGCAATAATCACAACATAGGCGATCAATGAACTCAGGAAACTTCTTATCTCTTTTAAATATATGCTAAGCATTCTTGGTCAATTGCTGGAAAACAGATTCTAAGTTTGCCTTAACTTGCTGCTGTTCAACTATTATGTTGTTATTCTCAACCGCCGTCTGAAACAAAAGTCTAGCCAAATCAACATCCTTCTTTGCGGTGACTTTATACAGCCTATCTCCAATATTCTCCACTGAATTTATACCGCTATTTATCCTGAGAATTTCGGGATCAATTTCCTCCCCAAAGCGAACAGTCATTACATTCTCAGATTGCAGTTGATTCGATATTGCCTCTGTACTATCATCTGCCACTATCTTACCCTTATTGATAATAATAACTCGCTGGCACATGGCTTCCACTTCTTGCATTATATGCGTTGACAAAAGAACGGTTCTGTCTTTGCCTAGTGAACTGATTAGTTTTCTGATTTCAAGTACTTGATTTGGATCTAAGCCAGAAGTTGGTTCATCTAAGATTAGCACTTTGGGTTCATGAATTAGCGCTTGTGCTAATCCCACGCGCTGTCTATATCCTTTGGAAAGCTGAGCTATTTTTTTGGAACGCTCATTTTGCAAACCTGTCAGTTCAATGACCTCTTCTACCCTTTGTTTGCTGTTCTTTAATTTATGTACCTGTGCCGCAAAGGTCAAGAATTCACGCACATACATGTCAAGGTAGAGTGGATTGTTCTCCGGTAGATAGCCAATAAGCCCTTTAACGACCATGGGTTCTTCCTGCACATCAATACCGCAGACTTTAGCACTCCCTGAACTTGGCTGAACGAAAGCAGTGAGCATTTTCATGGTGGTGCTCTTTCCCGCACCATTCGGGCCCAAGAAACCAACCACCTGCCCCATTGGGATGCTAAACGCTATGTCATCGACAGCCCTTTGAGTATTGTAAAGCTTGCTTAATCCGCTTACTTCAATTGACATTCTTAATGACTCACTATAACCCTTTTGTATACTTGATTATTGTCCTTCTTAAGTCCTAATACATAGGAACCATTTGGTAAATTACTCAGATCCAACCGCAAAGAGTGGTCTTTGTTTTGAACCTGAATCAAAACTTGGCCCATTGCGTTTTGCAGACTGATATCCGCCCCTGCCAATGATCTTTCTCCCTCGATCAATAAATAATCTGCGGTTGGGTTGGGATAGAAACGAATGGACTCCGTGCCTAGAAGGAAAATGGACTCAGTACCACATGTTACCGTATCTACGTCCACACTAGCCGTGCCTTCGCAGCCATTGATATCCGTTACAGTTACGCTGAATGTTCCTTTTGAATCAACTACAATGCTTTGGGTACTAACTCCTGTACTCCAATCATAATCCGCATATCCACTTCCAGGATCCAAGGTAATGGATTCACCTATACAAATGGTTGTATCAGGACCCAAGCTAATTATGGGGTTACTGTATTCTTCAACCTCTATGGTGTCTATAAATCTGCACCCTTGATCATCTGTCACTCTTAATGAGTAGCTCCCTTGACTACTAACGGTTAGATTTTGCTGATCTGAACCACCAGTCCACAGATAATCCTCTAGCCCTGTCGGTCCGTTTAACACTAGACTTCCGCCTTCACAATAACCGGTATCGGCTCCCAGGCTGAATTGAGGCTGAGGCAACTCACTTAGTACAATGGTATCCGTAAATGGACAATTGTAGCTATTGAATGCTGTTAGCCTATATGTACCGGCTTCAAAGACAGTCAAATTTGCAGAGCTAGATGCTGTATCATTCCAAATGTATCCACTTAATGCACCCGGACCGATGATGGTAAAAAAGCCTCCTTCACAAAAACTGGTATCTATACCAAGGTCAAAAGAAGCAAAGGGCACGGTCTGTATTACTACATTATCAGAATAGGTACAACCAAAGCTGTCTACGACTACCAATCCGTGAACCTGTTGAACAGACGTCTCGAAATTCTGATTAGAGCCCGTTTGGCCATTCCATGTATAACTGGCCATATTAGGCGGGCCACTTAGAACAATGGATAGGTTTTCACAAATCGTGCTATCTGGTCCTAAACTAAACACTGGAATTGCTTTTTCTAAAATTGCAATAGTATCGTAATATATACATCCGTTTGAGGCTATAACGGTCAATAAAACAGTGTCTTGCTCATCAAAGGTGACATTAGCTCCTGAAAAGCTGTAACCATCACCTAGCCATTGATAAGAACTAAAACCTGGATGGGCAGAGATGCTTACATCTTCACCGGCACAGAAGAAACTGTCACGGGCAAAATCGATACCATCTACCCTGTCATTTACTATAACATAAATGACAGCAGAATCGGAAGTACAATTACCTTCAGAATCGGAAACCACCAATTTGTATTCTGTATCACTCTCGGGAGAAACCTGAGGGTTAGCATTGGTTGAATTGTAAGTGGAACCAATGGCTGTCCAACTGTACTTATACCCAGAAATGGAAGATGCCCCCAAAGCCAATACATCCCCTTCGCATATTGTAATGGTATCTCCAGCTACTCTTGCTTCAAGCTGG
>JAHEKB010000131.1 GCA_024638525.1 Bacteroidota bacterium | reverse complement strand
TTCATATTGCCGATGTGTCTCACTATGTTCAAGAAGGCAGTATCATTGACAAAGAAGCCTATGAACGCGCAACTTCGGTCTATCTCGTAGATCGAACAATCCCCATGTTGCCCGAAAAGCTGTCCAACGAAATTTGTTCTTTAAGACCTCATGAAGACTCTCTCTGTTATGCTGTAATATTCGAGCTAAATAAAGAAGCAAAAGTTCTAAAGACCCGCTTTGAGAAGACAGTCATCTACTCAGATCACCGACTTGCTTACGAAGATGCTCAAGAGATCATAGATGGGGCAAAGTCCCCCCTGTCGTTTGAAATCACAACCTTGAATTCCATTGCTAAAAAACTAAGGGCAAACCGGTTCAACAATGGATCAATCAACTTTGAAACAACAGAGTTCAGGTTTCAGCTCGACGAGCATGGAAAACCACTATCGGTTGAACCTAAACAGCGCTTTGATGCCCACAAACTCATAGAGGAATTTATGTTGCTCGCCAATAAGCATGTTGCCAAGCTCATGTATACCAAGTTTGACAAAGCTCCTATACCGTATAGAGTTCACGAAGAACCCACTCCGGAAAAATTAACGGAATTTGCACGTGTAGCAGCTAACTTTGGGCATAAGATTGATATTAGTTCCCATCAAGCACTAACACGCAGCATCAATAAGATGGTTCAGGCCATTGACGGAACTTTAGAAGCGGACATCCTACAGCCTTTAGCTATACGAAGCATGGAGAAGGCGTATTATACGGTGAAGAAAACGGGACATTTTGGGCTGGCATTTGATCATTATGCACATTTCACAAGTCCAATCAGGAGATATCCTGATCTGATCACCCATAGAATGCTGTTTAACTTCCTAAATGGAAATAGAAAAGCTCAAAAAGAGAGCGTGGAGTCTCAGTGTAAACATTGCAGTGAACAGGAACAACGAGCAGTTAGTGCCGAAAGGGCTTCGGTTAAATATAAACAAGTGGAGTACCTGAGTCAATTTACCGGTGAAGAATTCGAAGGAATGGTCAGCGGTTTGACAGAATGGGGTATATATGTTGAGATTGTCGAAAATAAATGCGAAGGAATGATTCGACTAAAAGATATTCAAGGAGATCGTTACTCCTATTTTGCTGACCTTAACAAGGTTATAGGGCAGCGAAAAAAACGCTCTTTCAGTATGGGCGAAAGGATTTGGATTAGAGTAAAACAGACTAATTTGCAACGCAGAACTGTTGATTTTGAATTGATTGATGAATAAACTCAAGGAACTCATTAAAATCGTTGAAGGCCAACTTGATCATCTGGACTTCAATGGCAAACCATCCCGTTTGTATGATCCCATGGATTACATTATGCGTCTTGGTGGCAAGCGCATAAGACCCTGTATGGTTTTTGCCGCATACCGCCTATTTCACAAAGAGGTCTCGAAAGAAGCTATTCAGTTGGGCATGGCGGTAGAAATGTTTCACAATTTCAGTTTGGTACACGATGATATCATGGACGGCGCGGATGTAAGGAGGGGTCAAGAAAGCGTGCATGTTAAGTGGAGCGAGTCAACCGCTATTCTATCGGGTGATCTGCTCCTGATAAAGGTTTACGAATGCCTCGCTAATCTTCAAAATCACGACCTTATGCAGTCCTTTAATGCTATGGCTATTGCACTCTGTGAAGGGCAAATGATGGACATGGAGTTTGAAGAAATGGAGACCGTTGAAATAGAAGAATATTTACAAATGATCGAAAAGAAAACGGCTGTGCTTCTTGCATTTTCACTTTCAGGAGGTGGTATGCTAGCTGGAGCATCAGATGTGGAAATTTCGCAATTGCATCAGTTGGGAATTCACCTTGGATTGTCGTTCCAGTTGATTGACGATTACTTGGATGCTTTCGGTGACCCAGAGCAAACGGGAAAGCGCATTGGAGGTGACATTATCGAACAAAAAAAGACCTATTTGTGGAACAATATGATGTTGCATTTGAATGCCGAAGAACGTGCAGAAGTATTGAGCGGAATTTCATCAATGACGGAAGAAGAATACGTTGTTTACGTCAAGCAGATTATGTTAAAAACCAATGCCCCGGTTGCCACTAGAAGCCTGGCGGCAGTGCACCATAACCAGGCACTTGACATACTCAAACAGTTGAATGCTCAAGGTGATAAAGAATATTTAAACGAAATTCTCCAATTGCTCTCGTCCAGAACTTATTAGATGAATGCCCTAGAACTACTCGTTTCTAAATCTAATATCCCATCTGTTAATCTCGCCTTTGAAGAGTATTTGCTAACTCAGAAGAAGGACTATTTGCTCTTCTATATCAACAGCGATGCTGTAGTTCTTGGAAAACACCAAAACCCCTGGAAAGAAATCGATATGGATTACTGTTCCAAGCATGGAATAGAAGTATTGAGAAGGCTTTCAGGCGGTGGAACTGTATTTCACGACCTTGGAAACATCAATTTCTCTTACATCCGTTCTAAGCAGAAAGATTTTGTAAACTTTAGAGAGCATATCGAACCTCTCTCGCGGGTATTGACGCAAATGGGGATTGAAAACCGCATTACCGATCGCAACGACATCTTTATAGCTGACAAAAAAATATCGGGGAATGCAGAACACCTCAGCCAAAGCAACAGCAGAATATTGCATCATGGAACACTACTCTTCAACAGTGATCTCAATAAATTACGCAATGCTCTAGTGGGCATTGAAGACATAAGAACCCATGCAGTGGCATCCGTATCAAGCCCGGTGACACAAATCTCAGAATTTACAAGGGGGATGAATACAGAGGCATTTTTCGAGCGTTTACTAAAACTAATTTCCTCTGAGCTGGAAATTGAAGACAGTTCATGGACTGACCCTTCAAAATTGGATGAAGTAATGACCCTATCCAAATCGAAATACGAGTCTTGGGGTTGGACCTTTGGCCACGTACCAATGTTTGAATATGAGACCAATCTTGGAACAATTAAAGTGCGCAAGGCAGTTATTCAAGAAGTCAATTTGAAAGACAAAGACCAGAGCATTGGAGATCAAATTATCGGTGAGCGATATAAAGCAGATGAGCTTCTACAGCGCCTGGGGCCTGATAAGTTCAAGCGTATTAAATCTTTAATACTACCATCATGACCAGAAAAGAAAGAGCATCTCACATACTCGATATTCTGGAAGAGCTGTACCCCAAAACTCCCATTCCTTTGGAGCACAATGATGCTTTCACTTTATTGGTTGCCGTTGTCCTATCCGCGCAATGCACAGATGAACGGGTAAATCAGATCACTCCTACCCTCTTTGCCAAGGCGGACAATCCATATACAATGGCGGCTTTAAGTCGCGAAGAAATCCAAGAAATCATACGACCCTGTGGACTTTCTCCTATGAAGTCCAAGGGAATAAAAGGCCTGAGTGAAATTATTGTATCCCAACATGCGGGTGAGGTTCCTCAAACTTTTAAAGACTTGGAAGCACTCCCTTCAGTTGGCCACAAAACAGCTAGCGTAGTCATGTCTCAAGCTTTTGGCGTTCCCGCTTTCCCCGTGGATACCCATATTCATCGCCTGGCTTATCGATGGTTGCTGTCTACTGGTAAAAGTGTGGAGCAAACCGAAAAAGACCTCAAGAAATGTATTCCCAAGAACAAATGGAACAAGGCCCACCTTCAAATAATATTCTTCGGTAGAGAGCATTGCCCTGCGCGTGGACACCATCCTGCGACCTGCCCAATTTGTTCTATTTACGGCAGAAAGAGCCTATTTACCTGATCTCATATATTAGACGAAGTGCACCCCCATATGACCTAAAGCTCGACCACTTATTGTTTATTAAAGCGAAATTGGAAAATATATTGAAGTTTAATTCAATATAGGTTCTATCCAAAGGATAGTGCTGATCGTCCTCAGCTAACCTAAAAGCCCCTCCCACTTGTTGAATGATTTGATGCGATTGATAATTCTTTATGATGTTTGTTGCAATTTCCTCTGATTCTGAATAGAAATAACCGCTGGGCCAGTGGCTGATATCTAAATACCCTCTACCCGAACTGCTCACTCCATAGGCAAATATGGACTCGGCTCCCAGACCAAAATTATAATGAAAACGTTTGCTGGGATCTGTTCGGAATTTAGCCATGACTCTCATTCCAAGGGTGGCTGAACTAATATCCAAATCGATGGAGCTGCTGAAACTACTATCTCCGTTATTTCGCCAACGATAGTCGCTATTGTACATATTGTCTGCACCTTGTAAAACTGAGAGATCCAGAGCAAAGAAGTCCGCATTGGCGCCTTGGAAAGTAAAGGTATAACTGGTATTGGTTCTACTCATGAAAATTCGTTTACCCAACTCAGCGCTCTGAAAAACACTTTCAGTGAACAGCCCAGCAATCCCTTCGTGATTCATGTTTCCTGTAGCATGGCCATTGATGCCAACACCAACACCTTTCAAACCGAATTGTGCCATACTTGAAAAAGAGATGGCCAATGCAAACAATAGTATCGAGATTCTAGTATTCATTTGTCTTGAGATATTTATGATCATTGAAGTTTCTTAATTAAGATTAATGGCAAATAAAAATATTTTGAAGCAAGGAGAAACTATACATATGGGTCATGGATTTATCACAAAAAGCCCAATTGAGATATTTGGTACAACTCTTGTAAGTATAATATTAAATAAGGTCTTGTAAACTATGAAAACATTTAGCGCACTACTCATCAGCATACTTGCAGTTGCAACTTTTTCAGCATATGCACCCACTGAAAACGAAATTAAGTTTTATCGAAACCTGGAAGAGGCCAAAAAAATTGCCAAGGAAGAAAATAAAATGATCTTCATGGATGCCTATGCCAGCTGGTGTGGTCCATGTAAAATGATGGATAAGAGAGTATTCAGCAATAGTGAAGTGAGTGAGTTCTTCAATGAGAATTTTGTGAGCGTTAAAATTGATATGGATAAGGATGTTAGATTGAGAAATGCATTTAAAGTGCGAGCGTATCCTACATTGTTCTTTCTAGATTCAGACGGTATGGTCATCTCTAAAAAAGTGGGTTACCACGATGCAAAGGATTTTTTAAAGCTTGGCCAAAAGGCGGTTGAAAATGCTAACTAAATAAGCCAGACTGCAAAACTTCTTCAGGAATTGCCACCACTTTCTTTAATTCATAGTTGTAACAAACCATAGCTGTTCTTATAAGTGCTAAGGTCTTTTGAGAATCTGCATTGCTCAATTCGTAGAATAGATTGAAAGAGGAGTTTCCCGTGCGTTCAGCTTGAAGATGAATCCTAATGCGGTCCTTATAAAAGCCCTCTCCTTTGAAAATTATGGCAGCATCGGCTTGGATCAAAGAAGTAGAACCAAAGTTTAACTCGCTGAATCCAAATTCCTGGAAGAACCTCATTCTCCCTTCTTGTGCAAAGGCCAAGAAGTTTTGATTAGCTAAGTGATTTCCATAATTCAGATCTGTTATTCTGATTTGAATCTCCGTACTGAATTTCCACTCACCGGGAACCTTTATTTTCATTCTTCCCATAATACTCCTTCTTCGGGGTTTTTCCCCTTGAACTGGCTAAAATACCTTTTGTAGTCTCTAATGCACTCTTCCACATTATCCGGAGCTAATTCTGGTTCGGACAGAACCACTCTCTTCTGACTGTAGTCAAAACCTACCTTAACCAAATGTATATTGGCCTTTTTTGCGATATAGTAGAATCCCGTTTTCCACTTCTCATTATAGCTTCGGGTACCTTCTGGGGTCATGGTGATGATAAATTCATCTTTCTGATTAAAGAGTTTAACTATACTGTCCACAAAGTTGGTATTTCTAGTTCGGTCTACGGGATAACCACCCATCCATTTAAAGAAATAGCCAAGAGGAAAAATAAACAGCTCTTTTTTAGCCACATACTTTGGATCAAATTGCAATATCCTGCGTGTAAAAACACCAATCATGAAGTCAAAATTGCTTGTATGCGGAGCTACAACGATGATGTATTTTTTCAATTTAGGCAGCTCGCCTTCTATTCTCCAACCCAGTAGTCTACAGAAAATAAAGGTGTATAAGGCTCTAAGCATTGGTCTCAAGTAGGCTTTGAAATATTTCTATGATCTGATTATCAATCGTTACGGCTTTATTATCCTCCTTGTTCAAAAGTACAAAAGTGACTTCGGCATCTGAACACAGAAGATCATCTCGATGTATACTTTGACTAAAAACTATTGACTTTCGGCGGTACTCGCAGTTTTCGACCCTAACAACGATCTCATCGCCTGGGAATATGGGTTTTCTGAATCTGATAGAAATATTGACGACCACAAAGAGCAGCCCTAATTCATTAAATATTTCCTTGTCAACGGCAGATTGAAGAAAACTCCACCTACCCTCTTCCAGAAATTCCAAATATCTTGCATTATTGACATGGCCGTAAGCATCACAATGATAGCCCCTTACCTGGATTTGAGTTCCGATCACAAACGCAATTTAAGTTCTCTTGTTTTATAAATACAAACCAAATGAACGCGACAACAAAAAGGACAATCCTCATAGCAGGCGGTTCCGGATTAATCGGAACTGAACTGACAATGTTTTTAATAAGACAAGGCTTTGCTATAAAGATACTGACTAGAAGTACATCTAGAGTTTCACAACAAGATGGCTTGGAATACATTCATTGGAATCCTGCGGATAGAAGCATAGACTCCGAAGGAATAAGAGACATCTATGCCGTTATAAACCTAAGTGGTAAAAACATTATTCAAAGCCGCTGGAC
>JAHEKB010000130.1 GCA_024638525.1 Bacteroidota bacterium | reverse complement strand
TTGTTCTGGTCATTGATCAAGCAAATGAAAACAAGAATGTGGAATTGAGTTCAGACCTTGCAGACCCCAGTCTCCAAGGGAGCTTTGAGTTGATTGAATTGGATCAAATATTCAATCAAATGCTCAATAATGTGCATCCCAGTGATGATCACATCTTCGTATCTGAGGATAGAGATATTAAGCTGAAAATAGATATCTATAAATATCACCCCATTTTTAATCACTACTTATCTGGTTTGAAATTTAAATCCGCGAGCTTTCAATTGGAACATGTGGGAACCAATGGAAGGACGAATGCCATAGCGGAATTGCAAAATGTAAGGATTTCATCTATATCCACCCCCTCCTTGCAGTTTACATTACAGCAAAGCACGGCGCAAGAACAAGCGAGCTATACCTTGGCAACTGAGAGTTTTAGTTTGTCAGACTCCGTACTATTCTATGCAATAAATGCAAAGGGAAATTTTGAAGGTGATAAAATCAGTTTGAAAATGGATGCCCAGAGGGATATCAAACTCAATGCACAAATTGATGCGGATATCGTTGCCAGAAACGACAGTATTTCCCTGTTTTTCAATAAAGTAGATGCATTAATCAATGAGAAACTGTGGCAGATGGGCAAGACTGATTTTGCCAATGTGGTCTATCACCAAGGTCTGACAGAACTCTTCTATTTTGACTTTAGAAATAAAAACGAGATTCTCTTTTTTGACGGAGCCTTTGGTGAAAATACCACCAAGATCAATTTTGTTTTTGACCAGTTTCTACTAGACAATGCAAACCCATTCCTCAAAGCATACGACATCAATTTACAAGGTATAGCAAACGGTTACATAGATCTCACTTACAGAGAGGGCTATCCCATATTTGAATCGGATTTTGTTCTGGACAATCTGAGCTTGGACGGAGACACTTTGGGTGACCTCATACTGGTAAGTCAAACAGCAGAGAGTCCACTGAAAGTGAATTTAGATGGTCGAATTGAACATGGGCTGTTTGCAGGTATGGCAATTCAAGGTGACATAGACTTTAACAAGCCGGATGACGCCTTAAATCTAAGACTGACCAACCAAAAAAGCAGCATCAAGCCTTTTGAAAAATACCTGGCAGGGTTGGCATCTAATATTTCTGGAAATTCAACGTCTAATCTTCACATTGGAGGCTCTTTGGACAAGCCCAAACTCAGTGGTATTACCAAATTTTCAAATATGGTATTCACGGTAGATTACTTGCAGACCACGTACAAAGCCACAGCCATTGTAGAAGTCGGGAATGATTACTTTAAAATCACAGCATCTGAAATCCAAGATAGGTTTGGCCACAAAGGAGTTGCCAGTGGTCAAGTCACTCATAAGAATTACGACAAATTCAATTTTGATTTGAGCATAGATGGACTTAAAAACTTCGAATGCCTAAACACTTCTCGCAAAGACAATGAGTTATTTTATGGCACGGCCTATGCCGATGGATACATGAAGGTTCAAGGGCCTCTGGAGGAAATCAATCTCATTATCCAAGCCAAAAGTAGAAAGGGCACCAACATTTATATACCTCTGGATAATGTCGAGACGGATGGTCAACTGAATTACATACAATTTGTAGATCTCAAAGCGGATAACGAACAATTTAAAGAAGTGGTAAAGACCAATGAAGGGGTACTTATGGACTTCAACTTTGAGATCACCAATGATGCCAATGTGGAATTGATTTTTGATGAACTTTTGGGTGATAAGATTAAGGGCAGTGGAGAAGGAAACCTAAGAATGGAGATCAACACCTATGGCGAATTCAATATGTACGGGGATATCGTCATAGACAAGGGAGATTATCTGTTCACGGCATTTAATTTCATCAATAAATATTTTGTTGTGGAATCAGGGAGTAGGCTAAGCTGGGATGGTGATCCATATGAAGCGACCGTTGATCTAACTGCTACCAAAAGGGAGTATCCTCTCGCATCCTCACTTATAAGTGGCATTGGCTTAAGTGAAGACGAGCTTGCCGATTATAAGGAACCGGTTCCCGTAGATTGCGAATTGATACTTACTGGCTTGTTGTTTAATCCTGAAATCGCCTTTGGGCTTTCTTTCCCAAACCAAAGTTCCATTGGATCGGATGCTACATCACCATTCAATACGGTTATGGAGAGGGTAAGACAAGACAAAGAGGAACTAGATCGTCAGGTTTTCAGCTTACTTGTATTGGGCAGTTTCATAACCCCAAGTTTTGCGCAATCAGGCATTGATCCGGGTACAGGTACAAATGCTCTGACGAGCTCAGCCACCAATAGCCTGAGTGATTTTGTATCGGGTCAATTGAGCAATTGGTTATCTCAAATAGATCCAAACTGGGAGATTGGGGTGGATTATCAAATTGCAGCAGATGATGATCCTACTGTAAGAGACGAGCTCATTCTCTCTTTGCGCAGGAAATTCCTGAACGACCGATTGGAATTGGCTGGATCTTACGATGCGGCATCGGGTACGGGAAATAGGCCTTATGATCTGAATGTTCAGTATGACTTGAGTAAGGATGGATCATTTAAGATTTCAGGTTTCCAAAGAAATGCCAATGATCCTACCCTGGGTAATTTACTCAATATCACAACTTCAGGGGTGGGTTTCTTTTATCGCCACCAATTTGATCACTTTTGGTGGGAAAAGGAAGGTAAAAAATCTCAAAAGTAAATTTGAAATTTGCATAATATGCAAAAACATTGGCTGAACTTCACTTTAGATTTGTCGGTATAAATAACGATTATCCACTATGGATAAGTCATTGATTATAAACAGTAGATTTACTTAAATTTGATTAACATGACTAGCAGAATTTACCTATTCGCTCTATCCGTTTTATTTGGCTTTAGCTTACAAGCCCAAACTACACAAAATATTAAGGGTCAAGTAATTGACAAGGATTCCAAGGCACCGCTTATCGGTGCAACCGTTCGACTGACGGATGTGGCAGGCAAAGGAGCAATTTCTGGAGAAGGGGGTTTTTTTAAGATCGAAGATGTAGAGATCGGAAGACATCAATTGGAATTTCAATACATTGGTTACGAACCGGTTACCATTCCCAATATAGAGGTGACAAGCGGTAAAGAAGTGTATCTACCCATTGAGATGGTCGAGATTGCTACCGACCTTGGAACTATCACTGTAAGCTCAACCAAGAGAATTGGAAGCTATAACGACATGGCTACATTGAGCAGCAGGACGTTCAACGCCGAGGAGGCAGAGCGCTATCCTGGAAGCAGACAAGATCCGGCGAGAATGGCTAGCAATTATGCCGGCGTGCAGGGAACAGATGATTCTCGTAACGACATCGTGGTAAGGGGTAATTCCCCTTTGGGGCTTTTGTGGCGATTTGAGGGCGTAGACATTCCCAGCCCCAGTCATTTTTCGGTGGCAGGTACCACAGGTGGGCCACTCTCCATCTTAAACAATAAAGTCATAGGGCACTCGGATTTCATGACCGGTGCATTTCCTTCGGAATATGGAAATGCATTAAGCGGTGTATTCGATATCAAAATGAGGTCTGGGAATCGAGAAAACTACGAGCATACCGCACAATTTGGATTCTTAGGAATGGAACTGATGAGCGAAGGACCACTCAATAAAGAGAAGGGAAGCAGTTACATCGCCACCTATAGGTATTCTACACTTGCTGCCTTCAAAGCTATAAATTTTGCTTTGGGAACGGATGCAGTTCCTGCATATCAGGATGCCTCGTTTAAGCTGTCATTCCCCAATAAACACAATGGGCAATTCTCCGTATGGGGCATCGGCGGCTTATCAGACATAGATATTGTATTCTCAGACGATACAGTGCCAACCAATGACTTATATGGTGAAAACGACCGAGATCAGTACTTCAGCACCAATATGTTTGTTCTAGGCGCTACACATACGGCCTATTTCAAGAATGACTGGAGCAGTAGAATAACATTGGCCAATTCAGGACAGGAAATTGTTGCAGATCACAACTTCATTGTTTGGGACAGTGCAGCTGCGGTTAATAAGATTTTACAACTCGATACCCTTTACTCTGTACTGCGATCCAGGATGTACGAAGGTAGAAGCACGCTGAGCATAGCGTTGAACAAAAAGTTTTCCGCCAGAAGCCGGCTTAAATTGGGTCTTACAGGCGACCTCTTCTATGTCAATTATTTGGATTCTTCGCGCAATGAATACATTCCCAATTGGGAGCGAAAACTCGATGCCAAGGAATACAGCGGGATGCTAAGGGCTTATGCGTCACATAAGTACAGGTTGAGTACCAATCTAACCATGAACAGCGGAATCCATTTGCTTTACCACAGCATGAGCAATGAGATATCCATAGAACCAAGATTGGGTTTTGCATTAAAAGTAAGCAATAGATTAAATTTCAGTGTTGCCTATGGCTTGCACAGCAGAACGCAAACCATGTATACCTATTACTACAAATTCACCGACAGTTTGAGTAACCCTTCCAATCCGACTTTTGACAACCACAATAAAAACATAGGTCTTACCAAAAGCCACCACCTTGTTGGCGCTGCCGATTTCATAGTAAACAAATTGCTCAGAATCAAAATGGAAGCTTATTATCAGACCCTCTTTAACGTGCCAGTTGAAGAGCAAGGTGGGTCTTATAGCCTTATCAATCAAGGGAGTGGATTTACCCGCTTTTTCCCAAATGTACTTGAGAATACGGGAACGGGAAAAAACATGGGAGTAGAAATGACAGTTGAGAAGTTTTTTAGTAATCAATTCTTTTTCCTCGCCAGTGGATCCGTATTCAATTCGACATATGAAGGCAAAGACGGCGAAACTAGAAACACTGACTTCAATGGAAATTTCATGCTAAATACCTTGGCGGGTTATGAAATTCCGGTCGGACAAAAAAAGAACAAGAGCATCTCTTTTGGCGCTAAATTCACTTGGGCAGGGGGAAGGAGATATTCTCCCGTAGACTCGGCAAAAACTGCTGCCGATGGCATCTATGTTCACTTCATCGACAATCAGAGAAATAGTCTTCAGTTTCCGGACTATATGAGACTGGATTTCAAGCTGGGTTTCAAGATCAATTCCAAGAAAGCAACACATGAATTGGCTATCGATCTGCTAAACATCACCAATAGGCAAAACCTTCTTACGGTTGTTTATGCCAATGATCCCGACAATCCGGGTACAAAACGTCTAGTAGAGCAACCTCAACTTGCCTTTTTGCCCTTGTTCTATTACAAAGTAGATTTTTGATTAAGGATTTTGCTCTAGGTATTCGTCTCTGCAGCGAAGTATTTCTAAATAGATGTCCACCTTATCGGTTTGTTCAATATAGGATTGGTCAAAACTGCAGAAATCCATGAAATCTTGGGTTTCTACCACCGATGGCAGAGCAACCAAAGAATGAACTAGCCCTAAGTTGTACTTTTCTCTGGTTATTGAATCTTTAAAATCATTAGCGAGCAACTGTGCGTATTTTCTCCTTTCCTTTCCGGCTTTACTAAACTGCTCGTAAATGGCGGTAATAGGGCTTCCCAGTCTTACTCCATCTGCTGCGGATTGATCCAAGGCAATGAGATCGCGCCTCATATCCAGGATTTCCAAGCGCTCCTTAACCCGATCTGATTCACTTTTACCAAGATCTTTCTTTACAAACTTATTGTCAAAGGCATAGCGTGGACCCAATATAGAAAAGGTGAATTCTTTTAGTAGGAAGACCCGAGGTGTCATATAAAAGCGAACTGTATCTCCGGCGGAGTAGTCTGATGGTATAAGGGTCAAGGAATCATAGCTGAGGTGTGAAACCACAATGCGATCGTTTCTGGCAAAAGGCATCTCCACATAGCCATCAGAATTGGTCAAGCGCGAATCACCGGATTTATTGGTGAGTTTGGCATACATGATGCGCTCTCCATCAATCAGAGACCTAAATTCTGCGTGAAACACCTGCTGTTGAGCAAATAGCGACGAGCTCAGCATCAAGAGTATGGCAATGGATATGAGATGTTTCAACAGCTTTATAACGTACAAAACAACTAAATAGTTAAGTAAATTCGTATTTATTATGCGCAGCGCACTTGTTTATCTCCTAATGCTTCTTTGCGTGAGCCTAAGTGCTCAGACCATTAGACCTTCAAAAGTCAAGCCAGATTCCAACAGTTATAAAAATGTCTATGTAAAAAAAATTGCAGAAGACAGTTTGCAATCGAGTTTCATCATTTGGATTAAGCAAGCTGTGCCTCCTCACTACCATGCTGAGCACACTGAACTAATTCAGGTAGTCAGCGGCAAAGGCGAAATGACCCTTGAAGATCAAGTATTCACTATTAGAAATGGTGACTACTTTGTCATCCCCAGGGGAGCTATACATTCGGTGGTTACAAAATCGAGAAAGCCACTTAAAGTGATATCCGTACAAAGCCCTAAGTTTGATGGAGACAGAGTTTGGGTGAATCCATGAGCAGAGATAAGAAAATATTGTGGGGGATTTTGGCTATTCTACCCGCGCTGGCCATAGTGGTATCTATGGTATTGGCATTTAATACATTGCTGCCCATTATTATAGAAGCAAGCCAATCGGGATTAGACATTGAGCCTGAGGCTCTATTAAGTCAATTGGCAGGTTTATGGATAGGCCTATCTCTGATTTCGCTCTTTTCGGCTGTAGTCTGGATCTTCTTTTTGGTATTTAGCATTAAAGACCGTTCATCTAAAGGGGATGAACAGGTGCTATGGGTAATTGTATTGATCTTCTTTAATTTTATTGCACTGCCCCTTTATTGGTATTTTAGGATGTGGAAGAATCCAAA
>JAHEKB010000129.1:5925-6811 GCA_024638525.1 Bacteroidota bacterium | reverse complement strand
GGCAGAATTGATGTATTGGTCAATAATGCAGGTTTAAGTCAAAGAAGCGTGGTGATTGAAACTCAAAATGAGGTCGGCAGGACGCTCATGGAGGTCAATTTCTTTGGAACTGTTCATTTGACCAAGGCTGTCTTGCCCTATATGCTTAAAGCCAATAGTGGAAGTATAGTTGTCATTAGCAGTGCTGCGGGTAAGTTTGGTTTTCACAGAAGATCATACTACAGCGCGTCTAAACACGCATTACATGGCTTCTTTGATTCCTTATCCCTAGAACTCCATAAAACCAATATCAATGTTCTCCTAGTCTGCCCTGGACGAATAAGCACAAATTTCTCTTTCAGTGCCTTAAAGGGAGATGGTGAGCCCTTTGACAAGATGGATCACAGACTCAAAGGAGGTGTATCACCAGAAAGTTGTGCGAAAAGGGTAAAAAGAGCCGAGGAAAAGAGGAAGAAGGAAATCTACTTGGGAGGACAAGAGGTTTTAATGATTTATATCAAGCGTCTCTTTCCTGCCCTTTACCGCTACATAGGTGCAAGGGTAAAGGTGCACTAAAACTCTACGTTAATTGATAAAATCTACACACTCACGCCCTCTATCCTATTCTCCTTGAATAAGAAAGGGCATCAACATATTTTCGCAAACCAATATATGAGCTACCCACAAACTTTTTTTTCCGGAATTCAGCAAATCGGAATTGGCGTTCCAAATGTCCATGAGGCATGGGCGTGGTATCGCAAACACTTTGGTATGGACATACCGGTTTTTGAAGAAGCTGCCACTGCAGATCTAATGTTGCCGTATACGGGAGGCAAACCGCACGATAGACATGCCATACTTGCTATCAATATGCAAGGCGGAGGAGGGTTTGAAATCTGGCAGTACA
>JAHEKB010000129.1:0-5915 GCA_024638525.1 Bacteroidota bacterium | reverse complement strand
CTTCTTTGTTAAAGATCTGTATGGAAACCTGTTTCAAATCGTCCAATCAGACAAAACATTTATGAAGACCAAATCAAACATCGGTGGGGTGTTTGGGGTTATTATGGGTGTAAGCGATATTTATAAGAGTGCTATGTATTTTGATGCCCTTATGAATTATCGCTTTGATGAAGATGAACTCGAAAGAAGCAAGGGGAAAGTTTATGACGATTTCCATGATCTCCCCAGAGGAGATCATGCTTTCAAACGAGTCATCATGGAGACTCAGGTTAATCGCGTTGGCGCATTTGCCGATCTCCTTGGACCATCAGAGATTGAATTGGTGCAACTTATGGATGGTGGACAGCGAAAAATCTATGAAGATAGATATTGGGGAGATTTAGGTTTTATCCACTTGTGTTATGATACAATGAATCTGAACAATTTCGCTGCAGAATGCTTGCAAGGAGGGTTTCCATTCACGGTAGACAGTAATTCTACATTTGATATGGGGGAAGCTGCCGGAAGGTTTTGTTATATTGAGGATCCTGATGGAGCGCTTTTAGAATTTGTGGAAACAGCGAAAGTCCCAATTATGAAAAAATGGGGGTGGTATTTGGACCTAATGAAACGAAAAGATTTCAGAAATCCCCTTCCGAGATGGATGCTTTGGGCGCTGTCATTGAACAGAAAAAGATAAAGAATAGAAATGCTTAAGAAAACTGTATGGTTAGGTGGGTTGGCTTTCACACTGCTTATGGGAGGATTGATCCTCTTTGCCAGTAAATCCAAAAAAAAGGATGAAGCTGCTAAAATGGAAAGTCCTGATTGGTTTGAATACTATCGAGAATTTAAAGGCTTGGATAGGATTGATTTGCCCTTTGACATTAAACTGCAATGGCACAAACAAGACCTTCAGAATGCAAGGCTAAAAAGCAAGGGGCAAAATAACCTCGAAAACATCAAAGAGGTAGGGCCTTATAATATTGGAGGTAGAACAAGGTCTATAGTTATTGACCGAAATAATTTAGATCATATTGTTTCCGGAGGGGTTTCCGGAGGCCTGTGGTACTCCAATAACGAAGGTGCTGACTGGACGATTGCCAGCGATCAAGCCCCGACGCTATCGGTAACAAGCATAACTCAAAGTCCCTTTGATCCGGATGTTTATTACTATGGTTCAGGTGAGACTTACAACAATACCTTAAATGTAAATGGATTAGGGATATTTAAATCCGTTGACGGCGGTGAGAGTTTTGCACTTTTGGAAAGTAGTACAATCTCAAACCTAAGTGAGATATGGGATATAGAACACTCATTGGTTTATGATAGCACCATTTATGTGGGAACTGACAATGGAGGTCTATATCGTTCTACTGATGCAGGTGAGAGCTTTGATCGAATTTTTGCTACCAATGGAATCATTCACGAGATCCGCGTATTTGATGATAGCACAATCATGTTTGCTTTGTCCAATTCTGGAATATATCGGATGAATGAGAATGACCTGAGCACCAAGAAACTGGGCAACGGGCTGCCCACGACAAATTTCAGCCGCATTTCATTTGACTTCTGCAGGGATTATCCAGAGGTGATCTATGCCCATTTCCTCACCAGTGATTTTAGAGGATTTAGGGGAGCATACAAATCTTCTGACGGTGGTGAAAGCTGGACTCAATTGGCAAGTCCTAATCCACAATTAATTGGGTATTCTCAAGGATGGTATGATTTCATCATGAGGGTATCTCCAACAGATTCCAACTTCTTAGTTTCTGGTGGCATATATCCAATTGCAAGCACCAATGGTGGAGCCAGTTGGTTTAGTATAGCCAATTCCCATGCTGACTACCATGAAGTCACCTTCTATCCCGACGGACAAGAATTTCTGATAGGAAATGACGGTGGAATTTACAGATATCGCAGGAGCAATTTAGGCACCTATACAGATTTAAACTTTGGCTATAATGTAACCCAATTCTATGCTGGTTTCTATCATCCCGACAATGACGATGTGATTGCTGGAGCTCAAGATAATAATACGCGATATAGCATCGGCGCCAATCAATCCTTTGGATATTATAATTACGGAGACGGATCTTTTTGTGCCATTCATCAGCAAGACCCGTCGGTGGTCTATGTTTCGTCTCAATATCTGAATTTGAGAAGGAAAGATGCAGTTTACAATACAGTCAATACATACAGAAATATTGGAACATATATAAGAAACCAAATTGGAGGAAATAACAATACCTGGTTCATCAATCCCTTTGAAATGAACTTAGTGGATGGAGATCAACTCTATGTTCCCACTAGGGCTGAAGTATTCAGGTCACTGAATCAGGGTAACTTATGGGTCGAATTGACGGCTGACCTACCTGGTAGTACATATTCCATTGGAATGACACAAGAGCAAGACCCTACCTTATACATTGGAGGAACTGGATCTCAATTGCACAGATTGGAGAATGCCGCCAGTAATGTAAAAACGGAGGTCTCATTGTTTGCAAATACCCCAATTCCATTTAGAGGAAGCACTATTGGATGTATCGAGGTAGATCCAAATAACGAAGGAACCATTTACTGCGCCATGAGCAATATCTCCCCAAATCCACGTATTTGGAGAGTGAGAAACGCGGACACGGACAACCCCATATTTGAAGACCTCCAATCTAATCTCCCTGACATGCTTGCGGTAAGTTGGATAGAGGTAGATCCCCTAGACAGCAACTTTATCATCATAGCTACTGACTACGGGCTTTATACTTCAAACAACGGTGGCGGCTGGTGGGAAAAGGAAAACCGAATTCCCAATGTAGCTATCGACCAAATTCGATTAAAGGAGAGCAATAGAAAATTATACATTTTTACGCATGGAAGAGGAGCTTGGACCGCTGACCTCGCTGACCAACCCACGGCGAGCGTCGAACGCTTGGAAACCATTGACCTAAAAGTATATCCCAATCCAAGTAGCACTCACTTCAAGGTGGATATCAATAGCCTGGACAAAATGCATTTGTACGGTTTTGATGGAAAGCAAATCCTTAGTACGGACCAGAGTGCTTTAGACATTCGAGGTATTCCAAATGGAACCTATTTCCTAGAGATTCTTCACAGCGAGGGTAGATCGGTAGAAAAGGTTCAGATTACAGGGCATTAAGTATATCAACCCTAAGAGCTCTTAAGTACTTTCTCTTACTCCTTGGTAAAAGAAAGTAGCGCAGTTCCTTTACACTATGTCGGAATTCTTCTACGGTAACAAACCATGCCGCGCTTCCAACAATAGATGCAATTAGCGCCAAAACCGTCCATATTGGAGTCCAAGGTTCAGGTAAGAGAAAGACAGCAGCAACTATAAGTACCGCAAGCCAAAAGAAGGTCATAATCAATCCAAGGCCGAAATGTACCGAGTCAAACAATACAATGTTCTTCACCAATTTTTTAGTTCTATTCTTGGCAACTGCCCAGAGCAATCGATAGAGTATAGCTGCTGGAACGCTCATTGCTGAAGTACATAAGGCTATTAATACTGCGAAGAAATTGAACCCTTTATCACTTAAATTTCTATCCGCTATTTTACTCTGCTCTATACCTGCTTTATACTCCTTTATCTTTGGAATTAAATCAGCTGACAGCTTGTCTATCCGCTTTGGAATCTGGTCTGACCCGCTGTCATACGACCTAAAGTCTGACCGGTTTCCATATTCGTTGATGAGCATTTGATGCAAGAAGTCCTTTTCAACTGAATGGTCCCCCTTCGTTTTCACAACCAAATCATTCATTTTTTCTTGGAGGATCACGGTAAAATCTCTGGCAAATTTTCTTTCATCTGCTAAGATCTCATCTTCAAAGTCTAAAACGCGAATTGGATCACCATAACTGATCTGAAGATCAGTCCTCATTCCCCCAAATTGAGAATAATTCACCCCACAGGGCAAAACGTATAGATCCATGTCTCCACCGCTCCTCTTGATCATATTAGCCGCCATGCCAGCACTTCCTTTCTTAAGTGGACGCAATGCTTTTTCAGGATAAGCTATTCCTTCACTAAAGATTAAAATCTTATACCCTTCCCTAAACAACTCATAGCTTTCATTCCAAGTGGTCAGATTACCCACTCTTGCTTTTTCTGGATCAGCATCCCTCGATCTAAAAATGGGCAATAAAAGCATTGATCGAAGTATTCGATCAAATACAGGTTTGTTGAAGGCATCACCTCTTACAAGCGTGAATACCTTTTCGCGAAAAGCGTATTCTATAACCACACCATCCATAAACGAACCCGCGTGGCTCGCACAGATTAATACTGGTTTTCCTTTAGGGATCTTGTGTTTCCCATCTATGGATACGCTTTTAAAATAGGCCCTAAAAGGAATCTCCATAAAAGTCTTGATAAAGTAGTATAGCCAATACTTCATTTCAATACGACAGCACCAATTTCAGCGGTTATTTTTCTTTTTAGATCTTGCAATCTCATGTGAATGGTTTGATATCCAATGACTTCTTCATCATTTTCTGCCTCTTTCATTTTCTCGTTATTCTCCTGTATAGCCTCCTCTACCCTCTTTAGTTTTATATAATTCAGGTTCTCGACAACTTCTTTTTTATAGGTGTCTTCATAGCCAGGGACAAATTTGTCATAATTTCTTTCCCATCCATCACTTAGGCTGTAAAGCCCTGAAATACAATCTGCTGCAAAACGACTGCACAAAGGGTTACGTATGAAATACATTTGGGTCAACCCGCCTTTTTCCTTCCATTCATTATGAGCTAGGTCTATGAGCTCCTTGACTTCAGGATCTACCGGCCAAATCTCTTCTTCTATAAGCTCTCTAAAGATAAATGCGGCAACATCTTCCTCTTCTGAAAATTCTTTTTCCGCATAAAGAATCAAACTTTTAAGCAAAGCCCACTCCTGATGATTTACTTCTTCAACGGTCTCCTCAGGAGGTGTTGGAGGTAAATTGGGAAGGTATTCTGGATTCTGACGTCTGCCTTGTTTGAGACCGCTCATCCGGAGCTTGTTTGCTTCTTCGTTAAGTACCCTTTCTTGCCAACCCAATAGCCTAGAAGCCTCTGAAACAAAAGCCGCTCTTTTTAATGGATCGGGCACCTGTGCTATGCTTTCAGCAATGCTTCTCGCAGCTTGAGCCTTGGCAATAGGGTCATCTCCCTTTAATTCTATTCCGGCGATGAAGTGAACAAAGTTCTGCGAATTTCCTTCAATAAAATTCAACAGCCCCTCTTTGCCGTGTTCCTTCGTATATGAATCAGGATCGTCGTTTTCTGGAAACAAGACCACCTTTGTATTGATATCTGCCTTGAGGAGTGTATTCACATGCTTGAGACTAGCATTAACTCCCGCATCATCCCCATCGAACAACAGAGTCGCATCCGTTGTAAAGCGCTTTAATAAGCGGGATTGCTCTTCGGTTAAAGCCGTGCCAGATACGGCTACAACGTTCTCAATTCCAGCCTGACTCAAACTAATTACATCCATATATCCCTCAACCACATACGCCTGATCAGCTTTCCTGATTTCGTTCTTAGCATGATTTAGACCGTATAAGACTTTTCGTTTTTCGTAAACAATGGTCTCGGGACTGTTGATGTATTTAGGTGCTTTGGTATCCTTCTTAATTATTCTCCCACCAAAGCCCACGGTCTTGCCCGTTAAGTTTTCAATTGGGAATGTGATGCGCTCGATATAGGTGTCCCTCAAATTGCTTTGGATTACCCCTTGGTCTTCGTTTATTTTCTTGACCAATCCCGCATCAAATAGCTGCTGAGCAGTAAACCCTTTTTGCAATCCAGCCTCCAATATATCTGTTCTACCGCTCCCACTCAATCCCAACTTAAATTTGTGTATAGTATCTTTCCTGATGCCTCGTTCAAGCAGATAAGGCAAATAAATTACCTTGCCTTCACGACTGTCAAGC
>JAHEKB010000128.1 GCA_024638525.1 Bacteroidota bacterium | reverse complement strand
AGAAGTGGGTCGGTACACAGGAATCGATCACCAAATTGATGCTTCCATATCTAGACTGTGACAAAATCACAGAACTGAAGGAACCACTGTTTGCCGAAAGGAAAGAAGATGTTGCCTATTTGAAATCTACCATCAATCTCTTGGAAAAAGGCGGTTGTGAGAAATCGGATTTTTACTATACTTTGAGTGAGCAGCTGTATCAACTAGAACCCAATGCGACAGCAGCAATGAGTCTGGCAAAAGCATCGAAAACTAGAGGAGATGTTAAAAAGGCCCTAAATTATTACGGTCAAGCGGCCAAGGAAACAGAGGGCGAGGAATTGTATGACATTTATATTCAGATGTCGGCACTTTCTATCAAGAACGGTTCATATTCAGAAGGCAGGTCTTATGCAAGAAAAGCCTTGGAGATTAACGAAGCTTCTGGTGAAGCCTACATATTGATTGGCGATGCTTATGCATCAAGCGTGAGATCGTGTGGAGGTTCAGCCTTAAAAGGACGAGAAGTTTACTGGGCGGCCGTTGATAAGTACGCCAAAGCTAGATCGATTGATTCTAGTGTCGAAGAGAAAGCCACAGAGCGGATAAATAAGTACTCTGGCTACTTTCCTGACAAAGAAACTGCTTTCTTTGAAGGAATAACAGATGGGCAGTCTTACACCATAGGGTGTTGGATTGGAGAGACCACAGTGGTCCGCACCATTTCAAACTAAATGAAAACATTGATCCATATAAAAGCGGCAATAATAATTGTCGCTTTTTTAGTTTCTTGTCAATCTGAGTACAGCTCAGATGAACTTGTGGATTTTGCGGTCATAGCTGATAGTTTATCCGTTGAAACAGCACGTGATGTAAAGATTGTATATACAGACTCTGCTGTATTGAGGGCGAAGATCTTTGCCGCCACCATGAAGAGATTTCCTCAAGCGGAACAGGCGAAAACAGAAATGCCAGATGGGGTCAAAGCTCAGTTCTATGGACCTTCTGGACAGATTCAAAGTACATTAACGGCCAATTACGCCATAAGTTATGACGATGAAGAACGCATTGTTATGAGAGACAGCGTAAGAGTACTAAATAGTTCGGATGAGGAAATCAAAACCGATGAAATGATTTGGGATAAGGAAGAACGGAGGATTTACTCAGATAAAGGGGTTAGGGTAAGAATCAGGGATGAGAAGATACTAATCGGTGAAGGATTCGACTCCAATGAGTCTTTCACCAAATACAGGATTAAAAGACTAACTGGAACAATTAGACTAGACAAAGCAAAGGACAATGACAAAACGCTCTAAACTTACCCGAATGGTACAGATTCTCTGGTTGATTATAGCCGCGGTCTGTGCAGTTGAATCAGCTTTGATTTTCAACGAACAACCCGAAGACAAAAATTCCGCTTATCTCTTTGGCGGTGTAGCACTATTTGCCATCTTTCGGTTTATTACCCTGAGGCGTCAACAGTTGAAAAAGGAAGGTAAGATTTAAGATACCAATTCAGGAACCTCACGAGGCTCATATTTACTCACGGCATCCACTATAGACGCTATATGGTCTGGTGTAGTTCCACAGCAGCCTCCAACAATATTGAGATAACCGTGCTCAGCAAAATCTTCAAGTATGGCGCTCATGCTTTCAGGACTCTCATCGTATTCTCCAAACTCATTGGGCAGTCCTGCATTTGGATGCGCAGAAATGGGTGCCCAAGCTTTATCGCTGAGGTCTTTCAAGAATGGTCTCATTTGGTCTGCACCCAATGCACAATTCAAGCCAACGGATATGGGGTTGGCATGACTTACTGAATACCAGAAAGCTTCAACAGTTTGTCCGCTCAATGTCCTTCCACTGGCATCGGTTATTGTACCAGAAATCATTATTGGAACATCGCGATCCAATTCGTCTTGTAATTCAAGAATAGCGAAAATGGCAGCCTTGGCATTTAAGGTATCAAAAATGGTCTCTACCAAAAAGAGGTCAACACCTGCAGAAGCCAAAGCTCTTGCTTGCTGTTTGTATGCTGTAACCAATTCCTCAAAACTGATGGCTCGAAATCCTGGATTATTTACATCCGGTGACAAGCTAGCAGTCTTATTGGTGGGACCTAAAGAACCGGCAACGAAGCGGGGTTTGCTTGGATCCTGCGCCGTATACTTATCTGCTGCTTTCCTAGCGATTTTAGCTGCAGATACATTAATCTCTTCCACCAGCTGTTCCATATGGTAATCTGCCATGGAAACTGTGGTTGAATTGAACGTATTGGTTTCTATTATATCGGCGCCTGCTTCTAAGAAAGCCATGTGAATATCTTCAATGATTTGAGGTTGTGTTATACTCAAAAGATCATTGTTCCCCTGGAGGCTGTGCTCAAAATCTTTAAACCTTTCTCCTCTATAGCCTTCTTCAGACAATTTGTGTCGTTGGATCATAGTGCCCATGGCCCCATCCAAGAATAGGATGCGTTCCGATATGAGTTGTCTAATAGGATGCATTGTGTATACAAAAGTAGGTCTAAGCGTGAATTGTTTGTGCCCTAAATGTAATTTCGCCGCTTATGAAAGCAGATGTAGCCATAGTTGGCGGTGGTATTGTTGGTTTGGCAACAGCCTATCATTTATGCAATGCCAATGAGGATATAAAGGTGGTTGTTGTGGAGAAGGAAGATTCTCTTGCTAAACACCAAACCGGAAACAATAGTGGAGTTATTCACTCTGGCATCTATTACAAGCCGGGCAGTCTCAAGGCAGAGAACTGTATTAACGGATATAAAATGCTTTTGGAATTCTGTGATCAACACAATATTCCGTATGAACTCTGTGGAAAGCTAATCGTTGCGATTGATGAATCTGAATTACAACGCCTCAGGTTCTTGTTCGATCGGGGTAGAGAAAACGGATTGGAAGATCTCGAACTTTTAAATAAGGAGCAATTGAAAGAAATTGAACCTCACCTAAACGGCATCCAAGCCATCAAAGTACCCCAGACAGGAATCATCAATTACAAGCAGGTTTGCGAAAAGCTTGCGGAATTGATCAAGCTTTCCGGCGGAGAGATTTTGTTGCACACCACGGTAAAAGCAATCGAAGAGCAAGGACAGGATATACAATTAATAACCAATAAGAATTTCATTGAGGCCAAAGCTGTGGTGAATTGTGCTGGCCTATATTCCGACAAAGTAGCTGAAATGCAGATAGAAAAATCGGATACCAAGATCATACCATTTAGAGGAGAATACTACGAGCTTACTCAAGAGGCGGAGCATTTAGTTAAACACCTGATATATCCTGTTCCCGATCCTGCATTTCCGTTTTTAGGAGTTCATTTCACCAGAATGATTGGAGGAGGAATTGAGGCGGGCCCCAATGCAGTTTTTGCATTTAAGAGGGAAGGCTATAAAAGAACGGATTTCAATTTCAAGGATTTCTTTGAAAGTTTGATGTGGCCTGGTTTTCAAAAAGTAATGCGCAAGTATTGGAAGACTGGCTTTGGCGAATTGTACAGATCTTTCTCCAAGAGAGCATTTACCAAAGCTTTGCAACGCCTAATCCCAGAAATACGTCAGGAGCATTTGGTTCCAGCTCCAGCCGGTGTGCGTGCTCAAGCATGCGATAGAACTGGTGGTCTTTTGGATGATTTCAAGATTATAGAAAAGGACAATGTAATTCATGTGGTTAATGCACCAAGCCCTGCTGCTACTTCTTCGCTAAGCATAGGCAAAACCGTCAGTGCATTAGCCATGGAGAAAATGACATAAGTAAGGAAATCTGATTATTTAGGAAGTAGATCTACTTATACAAGAACGTAGATAAAATATCCTGTTATCGCAAGGATAACCATGACTTTCATTATGGTTCCAGCGGCAAATCCGATGAACGAACCTATTCCTGACCTCAGTGCGGTATCATTGCTTTCTCCTGCCATCATTTCACCCACAACAGCTCCGATAAACGGACCAATGATGATTGAGCTGGCAAAAGTGAAAAAGGAAGCTATGACCCCAATAATCAGACCGATTATGCTCCCGCGAACTCCAGCTTGGGTTCCTCCAAATTTCTTCGTTCCCCAAATGGGTAAGAAATAGTCTAAAGCGCTTACAATTATTACAATTATCGCAAAGACAATTAGCCAGATGTAATTGCTCTCAGCCATATTGGCTCTTGCGTGATCATTATATAAGATCAGCAGGAGGCCTCCAAAAGCAAGTGGTGGCCCTGGTAGACCTGGGAGGATTGAGCCTGCAACTGCAACGGCCAACAAGAGGATTCCAAGAATGACTACGATGTACTCCATTGAGATTATTTTAGGGCAAATTTGAGACATTCACCAAGGTTTACAAACATTTGAAAATAAATTTTTCCATAGCGCTAAGTTTGTTCCATGCCATCGATATCAGTAATGTTCGTATGTTTAGGCAATATATGCCGTTCACCCTTGGCAGAGGCCTTATTTAGACAGAAAGTAAATTCGAGAAATTTGCAAGATCATTTTCATATTGAAAGCAGTGGGACATCAAATTATCACATCGGAGAGAATGCAGACCCGAGAACTATAGAAACGGCAGCGGGCTTGGGAGTTAGTTTAGATCATTCTGCCCAACAGTTAAGCGTACAGCACATGAATGTTTTTGATTATGTAATTGCAATGGATGAAAGCAATTTTACCAATGCGACAAAATTAGACTTTAACAATACGGGTCTTAAGCTACTCAAAATGAGGTATTTTGACCCTAGTTTGGAGAGTGAGACTGATGATGTCCCTGATCCTTGGTTCGGAGGTTCTGAAGGCTTTAAGGAGGTTCATAACATATTGGATAGATGTACAACTGCTTTTCTTGAACACCTAATTAAAGAGCATCACTTAATATGAGGACACTGATCATATACATCTTGACATTGTTAACTCTGGGGGTACATGCCCAATTTCAGGATACCCTTAGCATGTTTCAATACAATATTTTAAACTACAGAAATCACTTTGACTCTTGCAATAACAGCAGCAACAATGTGCAAGCAAAAGAGGCACATTTAAGAACGATCTTAAATTATCACAGGGCAGATCTTGTGTCATACAACGAACTCAAGAATGATGCAAAGGGTGCCGATAGCATATTTCAAAATGTAATGCTCCCAGTTAATAGTGACTATAAGATGGCTCCTTTCTCTGGAAGTGGGTTTTTAGCAAATGCTCTTTTCTACAATTCTCAAAAACTGGCCCACCACTCCAGTGATAAAATAGTTAAAGATGAACAAGGTGCTAATTTGGTTAGACAAATTGATGTGCACTGCCTTTATTACAATCAGCAGGCTGCATTGGAAGCAGGGGATACCACTTTTTTGGTGGTTTATCAAGCTCATCTCAAGGCGGGAAGTGACTTAGACGACCTAGATGAAAGATTGGCCGCTTGTAAAGCTATTATGAATTATCACATAGATCATCACAGGGATATTAATTACCTGCTAATGGGGGATCTGAACCTTAAGTCCTCAACTGAGGAGGCTTACAAAGAATTAACAGAGAATGCGCAAACATCAGTGCGTTTCAATGATCCGATTGCTAGCCCGGGGGCTTGGAACAGTAACTCCAACTTCGCGGAAATTCACAGTCAAAGTACACGGAGTTCAGAAACAAATTCAGATTGTTTTAGCGGGGGAGGACTCGATGATCGTTTTGATTTTATACTGTGCGGCACAGAAATGCTCAATGGGTCGCGTTCATTCAGTTTGCTCACCTCTAGTTACAAAAGTTTAGGTAATGATGGCCAACACTTTAACAAAGACATACTTAGCCCGGCAAATAATTCGGTGCCACCCGCGGTGCTGACTGCGCTTTACAACTGCAGTGATCATTTACCCATCGTCGCAGATGTGGTTGTAAACAGCGCCTATTCTACCCTTGAGGAACTAGAATTGAGATCGCCTATATGTAGATTAGATGGTAGAATTTTGCGCATAGAAAACAGCAATTTGAAATTTGACGAACTGCTGATTACTAATCTAATGGGAAATGCTGTTTTCTTCTCAGACTTTCGGTCGCATGACAATCAATTTGATTTGAATTTTTTAGCAAGTGGAGTTTATGTGGTCCGCTTTTATAGTAAAAATGCTGTAGAGTCAGAGCCAATTATTCTCGTTGAGTAAAAACGCCCAATGAATAAGTGCTAGTAAAGAAATACTATCTTTGGCTATTACAGTTTAACTAACCTTATTCTTTCAAATGAAAAAACTTATCATTTTATGCAGTCTACTTGCTTTTGGACTAGGTACCAAGGCACAGACTATGGTTGCCAAGACCAATCTTTTGGGATATGGACTGGCCGCGGTCGATCTCACCACTATCAATGCAAATTTCGAATACAAGATTGCTCCGAAGCTGAGTGTTGGAATTGTCGGAGCAATAAAACCCGCAGCGACCATGACGCTTGAAGCATCAGGGAACACTTCTGACGACAATTTACAGTACACCGGAGAAATCACTCCCAAAGGTTATTCTGTAACCCCATATTTTAGGATGTATTCAAAAGAAGCCCTTAAGGGGTTTTACTTTGAGGTATTTACGCGCTATTACAACTATACTTTTGAAATTCCATACGACTATGAAAAGAATGGTCAAAACATCAGAGCCTATGCAGATGGAAATGCAAGTGCATTTGGAGGAGGAGTAGTGATAGGAACACAAGTTCCTCTGGGTAAGATGTTCGTTCTAGATTTCTTTGGAGGAATTGGAGTGGGTGTTGGCAATGCCCATGCCGAAACCAATGATCCCAATTTGGAAGAGGAAGATTTCGCAGATATTAAAAAAGAAATGGACGAACTACAAAATGTGGAAATTGCCATAGTTGGCAACATCATTAAAGATATGACCT
>JAHEKB010000127.1 GCA_024638525.1 Bacteroidota bacterium | reverse complement strand
GAAGAACTTTTGCTTCAACGCTTGCACCTTTCACTTTCGGGGTACCTACCTTCACTTTTCCTTCATCATCCACTAGTAAAACATTATCAAGCTTCACTTTTTTTCCCTCCTCCTCTTTTAGGCGGTGTACATACAGCTTCTGGTCTTTTTGAACTTTGAACTGCTTCCCTGCGATATCGACTATAGCGTACATTGTTAAATTTTGGGCTGCAAAAGTATAAATATTTTGGAATTATACACCCCTATTCACACCATTTGTTCAGAATAAAAGCCAGTGGTGAATTTCACATTTTCATGACGCAGCCTTAGCTTAACTTGCACGCATTAATCGACATTATGAAAAATTCAAAAACCTCAATTAGACTTAGCATAGCTCCCGGTCTTATTGCTATGTTCTTATTGTTCGGCATTAATGCGCAAGCCCAACTCACATCAGGTTTGAATCTGAGATCTATTTTTAGCGGTACTACCAGTCCTGAATTGCTGTTCAAATATCAAATCGCAGACAGAGCAGCTGTTCGTTTTGCCATTAGCGGTTCAAGGAATCATTCCGAAGGTATACAGAATTTCTACCCAGACAACTACTATGACAATTTGAATCAATGGCCATCTGAAATTGACAAAAGCGGTACATCAAACACCTATTCAAATTTTGGACTAAGACCCGGCTTTGAATACAGAAAGCACCTGAACACTAAGACCTATTGTTATAGTGGAATTGATGTTTTGTACTCTCAAACAACATATAACTACGTCGGTAATAGCCATAGCGCCTATGCAACAGCACCTCAGATGTATACTATTTCTCAAGTGAGAAGATACAGTTATGAGGGAACGAGCACGAACATTAGTCCAAGTTTACTATTTGGAATGTCTCGCGAAATAGCAAAGGGATTCAGCGTCTTTGGCGAAGCGAGCGTAAGTGCGAGTTTTTCTAAAAACACCACAGCCAATGAATCGCTGGTCTATAACTGGAATGGTTCGGTATTTGAAACTCCTCCTCCACCGGATGAATTCATTGATCAAGACATACCATGGAGCAGCGTTTTTAACTGGACACCACGGATAGAAATATACTTAGCTTACACCTTGGGTTCAAGCTCCGAATAAGACGTGCTGAAGGCTGTCTTTTTTGTCAAACATTTTTTAGGGAATTGTTAATTTCTCATCTATGTTTTAATTACATTTGCAGCCACTTTTAAGAAAATGGATTTAGTCAAGCACATAGAAGCATCTCAAGTTAGAACAGATCTCCCAGAATTTGGAAGTGGAGACAATGTATCTGTTCATTACAAGATCAAGGAAGGAAACAAGGAGCGTATCCAGGTTTTCCAAGGAACTGTCTTGCAAAGACGCAATAGCGGCTTGGATGAGACCTTTACTGTACGTAAAATGTCTAGTGGAGTTGGTGTGGAGCGTATATTTCCACTTAACTCACCTAACATTGACAAAGTAGTCGTCAATAGACGAGGAAAAGTGAGAAGAGCCAGGGTCTTCTACCTAAGAGAACGTACAGGTAAGAGTGCTAGAATTAAAGAAAAAAGATAAGCTTACCAAAGTTCATAGAAGCCCAGGCCAAAACGTCTGGGCTTTTTTTTTGCATAATTAGATATAAAGTAAATTTTTGTTAAGCCATTAATGGAACTCTCAAGCAAATACGACCCGAGTGGAATTGAGCAGCAGTGGTATGCTCAATGGATAAAAAATGATCTGTTTTCTTCTAAACCAGATGACAGGCCTGCCTATACTGTGGTAATACCTCCACCCAATGTAACCGGTATTCTACACATGGGTCATATGCTCAATAATACCATTCAGGATATTTTAGTTCGCAGAGCGCGAATGATGGGATTCAACGCTTGTTGGGTTCCTGGGATGGATCACGCATCCATTGCTACTGAGGCCAAGGTTGTGAATTTACTTAAGGAAAAAGGTCTGAGCAAGGAAGACGTAGGCCGCGATAAATTTCTCGAGCACGCATTTGAATGGAAAGAGAAGTACGGTGGAATCATTCTCGAACAATTGAAGAAACTCGGCTGTAGTTGCGACTGGAACCGCACGCGCTTTACCATGGAACCCAAATTGACCAAGGCGGTACTTCAATCATTTGTTAAACTTCATGAGGATGGCTATATCTACCGAGGCACTCGAATGGTTAACTGGGACCCCATAGGTAAAACGGCCCTCAGTGATGAAGAAGTTCACTATAAAGAACAACAAGCAGAACTGTACTACATCAACTATCAGCTCAAAGACAGCGATAAGTTCATACAAATTGCAACGACCAGACCGGAAACCCTTTTGGGAGATACGGCAGTATGTGTTCATCCAAATGATGAGCGGTTTGCAGACTATATTGGTGAGACATGTTTAGTACCCTTGGTAGATCGCGAAATTCCCATTATTGCAGATGAGTATGTTGATCTTGAGTTTGGGACTGGTGCTTTAAAGCTCACTCCTGCACACGATGTGAACGACTACGAACTTGGGCAGAAGCATAAACTGGAGGTCATTGATATTTTTGATCAGGATGCCAAACTGAATTCAAATGCCAAAATGTTCATCGGTATGGACAGATTCGAGGCGAGGAAAGAAGTAATCAAAGCCTTAGAGGCCAATGGCCAATTGGTTAAGACCGAAAGCATACAGAATAAAATAGGCTTGAGTGAAAGAACCTTGGCTCCTATCGAGCCTAAGCTTTCAACACAGTGGTTCGTGGATATGCAGAAATTCCTCAAAGACCACCCTCAGGTGCTCAGTTCCGTTTTGGACAACGAAATAGAATTCTATCCATCCAAATTCAAAAACACCTATAGGCATTGGTTGGAGAACATCAAAGATTGGTGTATATCAAGGCAGCTGTGGTGGGGTCAACGCATTCCCGCCTATTACAGCCCTAACGGTCAAACCATTATTGCTCTGTCGGCGGAAGAAGCACTTAAAGAAGCACAAATCAAGGAGCCGGCTTTGACACTTGAAGATCTGAGGCAAGATGAAGACGTTTTGGATACCTGGTTCAGCAGTTGGTTGTGGCCCATTTCAGTCTTTGATGGATTCGAAAAAGAAGGGCACGAAGAATTGGATTATTACTATCCAACGGCAGATCTGGTCACTGCACCAGACATCATCTTTTTCTGGGTTGCGCGCATGATTATGGCAGGCTATGGATTTAAAGATGAGAAGCCATTTGAACGCGTTTATTTTACCGGAATTGCCCTGATGGACAAATTTGGAACAGATGGTGTAAGAATGGGGCTAATGCTCAGTGCACCAGCTGGCAACGACCTATTGTTTGATGAAGCACTTTGTGAGCAAGGCAGGAATTTCTGCAACAAAATCTGGAATGCATTTAGGCTTATACAGGGTTGGGAAGTTGTCAGTGAAAGAACTGCATTTTACAAAGACCAAGCGGATGATATTCATTTATGGATGGAAAGCCGAATGGCAAAAGTCTTGCAAGAAGTAGATCAGTATTTCAAAGAATTTAGAATTTCAGATGCTTTAATGTCGCTCTACAAGCTTACCCGCGATGACTTTTCATCCTGGTATTTGGAAATGTTGAAGCCCGAATTTGGGCAACCCATTCCATCTGACGATCTAAGCAGTATCAAATCTAATTTTGATCGTATCCTTAGAATGTTGCATCCATATATGCCCTTTATCACTGAGCATTTGTGGCAAGAACTTGAAGACCGGAACGGAATTTTCATCAATCAAACACCATGGCCTCGCCTCATTGAAGGAGATCAAGGCATTGCACCTTCTGTTTTTGAACTGATCACTGAGATTCGCGCCAAGCGCAATGAGCTTCAGTTGAGCCCAAAAGAAGCTGTAGATATCGCCATTCATTCCGATAATCCAGACAAATACAAACACACTACACCTATTTTGCAAAAACTGGCCAATGTAAAAAGCATAAGCACAGAGTCTAGAAGCGGCCTGAAGAGTTTGATAGGAACAGACGAAATATATTTGGATTTTGGAGACGTAGCTCAAGAAATAGATACAGATAAGATTGCCATGGAAATCCAGCGATTAGAAGGGTTTTTACAAGGAATTCAGAGGAAACTACAAAACGAGAAATTTGTTCAAAATGCAGCTCCAGCCGTAGTGGAAAAAGAAAGACAAAAACAGGCCGACACAGAAGCTAAAATCTCTTCTTTAAAGGCTCAATTGAACTAAGATTACTGCCTTTTGGCGAAAAAATTCAGCCAAGTGGATTGAGCTGCTATTTTTGAGGACAGAATTGAAGAAGCTCCATTTACTCTTTCTTAAATCCTTCATAGGTCCGTTTATCGGAACCTTCTTCATTTCATTATTTCTTTTTTTAATGCAAACGCTCTGGAAGTATCTGGAGGATTTGGTTGGCAAGGGTTTGGGATTCTCGGTCATCTTTGAGTTCATTTTTTATTTTGCTATCCACCTGATTCCACTGGCTTTGCCATTGGCGATTCTCCTATCATCCATAATGACCTTTGGCAATTTGGGCGAACGATATGAGCTGGTGGCTATTAAGTCCGCAGGGGTTTCTCTTCTGCGCTCTATGCTACCCATGTTTGTATTTAGCATTTTCTTGGCATTTACAGCTTTCTATACCGCAAACTACTTTATTCCAAAAGCCAATTTGAGTTGGGGCGCCTTGCTTTACGACGTAACCAATAAGAAGCCTTCATTTAACATTGCGGAAAACGTCTTTTATAAAGATATTCAAGGTTATGCAATAAAAGTGGGTAAGAAGCACGACGACGGAAAGACCATAGAAGACATTATCATATACGTAGATGAGTCGAGAAAGAAAGGAAACAACAACATTCTCATAGCTGAGCATGGAAAAATGTGGTTCACTCCCGATGAGCGATTTATGATGCTGAACCTCTATAATGGAGTCAGATATCAAGAGTTGGTGGATGACAAGAACTACAAGGAAAGAAAGCCGCATAACACCATGGAATTTAAAAGCTACGAAATGGCCATAGATCTCACCGAGCTCCAGTTCAGCAGAACCAAGAAAGAATTGTTCAAGGAAGATCATCGCATGTTGAATGTTTCAGAGCTGAATCGGAAGGTGGATTCATTGAGCGCAGTGATTCTGAAGAAGGGCTCCAACTTGAGTAGATATCTTGAACCCTATTTCAGCATACCCAATGACAGTCTATTGGTAGAATCTGATGATGTGGAAGCCCGTCTGGAATACTTGCTGCAATTGACCGCGAAAAAAGAACGAAGATTTAGAAATGATTCGCTTATTGCCGGGACAGTGCTCACCGGGTCAAGCCCTAGCCCTCGAAGTCTGCATACTAAGACCTTAAGCAGAGAACAGCTCATTGACAAGAGTTTACACAACATTCAGAACATGCGCCGAATCTCAAGAAATAACATTGATGACTCTAAAGACCACTATGAATTGCGCGCTAAGTATCAGGCTGAGTGGCACAAGAAATACACTTTAGCGGTTTCTTGTATTTTATTATTCTTTGTTGGTGCCCCCTTGGGAGCCATCATAAGAAAAGGAGGGTTTGGTTTGCCATTGGTCATTTCAATCCTCTTGTTTATCCTGTATTATATCATCAATGTCTTTGGAGAAAAATTGGTTAAGCAAGGACAATTAGATCCATTCACTGGCATGTGGTTGAGTACAATCATACTCTTTCCTCTGGCCATTTTTCTCACCTATAAGGCCAGTACCGATTCAAGGCTATTCGACGCAGATTTTTACCAGCGAATCATTAGAGTATTTAGACGTAAATGAAAATTCTACAACTTTCAAACAGGGTGCCTTGGCCACTGAATGAAGGAGGCACCATAGGGATATATAATTTTACCAAGGCCTTTTCAGAACAGGGGCATGAAGTGTATCTGTATTGTTTGGATGGTTTAAAACACGCCACTCCCATAGCAGAAGCGCAAAGGGAATTGTCGAAATACGCCAGCTGCTTAATTCATCCCATTGATACCGATATCAAGTGGGATGAGGCTCTCAAGAATTTGTTCAGCAAAGATTCCTACAACATTCAGCGATTCAACAATGAAAGTTTTAGGGATGAACTCAAACAGTTACTGCAAAAAGAGCAATTCGATCTCATCCAATTGGAAGGTAGCTATGTAGGCCCATATGTCGATTTGGTCAGAAGCTATCACCGCGGTATCATTTCTTTGAGAATGCATAATGCGGAATTTGAGATTTGGGCAAGACTGGCTCAGAATGAGCGGAATCCCATTAAGGCTCAGTACCTCAAACTGCTGGCTAATAGGCTCAAGAATTATGAACGAGAACTCTTGCAAAAGGTAGATTGTGTTGTGGCAGTTAGCCCAGATGATCTCAAGAAATTCAAAGCCCTGGAGCCCAATCTGAATGGAATGGTGATTCCCGCGGGAATTGATACGGACAAATGGATGTTCAGCCCCAGCTCATCCGTCGAAAAGCTTTACCATATCGGTTCTCTGGAATGGCATGCGAATCGAGAAGCCGTCAGCCACTTTCTCTCAGAGATCTGGCCTAGTCTAAAAGAATCAGATCAGAGTTTGAGCTTTCATCTTGCAGGTAAAGGGATACAAGCTTCATCCTTTGACAATGACATTGTCACCGTTTACCCGGAGGTAGCTGATGCATATGTCTTTATTGAATCACTGGATGTTTGTATTGTCCCACTTCTATCTGGTAGCGGCATACGCTTGAAAATCTTAGAGGCAATGTCCGCAGGAAAACTAGTGATCAGCACAAAAGTTGGAGCGCAGGGTATAGCTTATCAAGATGGCATCCACCTCTGCATAGCCGAGACCGCAAAAGATTGGATAAACTGTATCGCATCACTAAAAGCAAATCCCGAGCGCGCTAAAAAGATCACAGCAGCTGCCCGACAACTAATCGAGGAAAAATACTCCAT
>JAHEKB010000126.1 GCA_024638525.1 Bacteroidota bacterium | reverse complement strand
TCAAATACTATCTTCTTTTCGTGATTTGAGCGCTTCAAACAATATCCTCATTTACCTACCTTTGTACTACCTATGACAAAGAGAAAAACACTGATAAGAGCAGGTTTGGGTCTAATAATTCTGTTCGCAATGCTTTATTCCTGTAGCAAGGATCCCGCTGCTCCTCAACAAACTGCTCAAGTAGCTTTCATGTTGACCGATGCCCCTTGTGATTATGATCATCTTTACATTGATGTAGAAGGAATGGAAATCCATTCCGATAGCAACGGCTGGGAAAATGTAGAGGATTTTAATGCCGGTGTTTACGACCTCTTGGAACTGACCAACGGCTTGGATACGCTACTCTGTCAAGTGGAATTGCCAGCAGGCAAACTCTCACAAATTAGGTTGATCCTCGGAGACGACAACGAGCTTATAATTGGTGCAAACAACTATCCAATAAAAACGCCATCTGCACAAACAAGTGGCCTAAAGCTCAACCTACATCAAAACTTGAGTGCCGGTACATCGTATACCATTTGGCTAGATTTTGACGCCTGCAAATCTGTGGTCAAAAAAGGCAACGGCGATTACAGTTTAAAACCTGTAATTAGGGTCTATAGTGATTCTACTAATGGGAAATTAAAGGGCGTTGTTCAACCGGACAGCTTGCCAACTTCGGTCTATGCAATAGATGGATCAGATTCATTCATGACCATCACAAACCCTGATGGATTTTTTATGATATGTGGTTTGGACGGCAACTATGATGTCTATTTCGAACCCAGTGATACATCGGTGTCAGACAGCTTAATGCCAAATGTTTCAGTGGGTTTTGGGCAAATCGTAGATCTTGATAGCGTTCAGTTAAACTAAGTTGGTTTACCTATCTTGCCTAGCTGATGCGAGAATCCTTCTTTAAGAACAGTTCGCTTATTACCTATTCTACTGATCAGTTTACGAGGTCAGAGGTCAAGGATATAAAGGACATCCAATTAAACGATGACCCCAATATTATCCAATGGTTCAACACCTATGGAATCGGATACAGGAATGAGTTCTTTAGCATTGTAAGGGAGCAAAACCTAGATGATTTTCTGATAAAGCTTTTGTCTGACAATGAACACACTAACAAAGTTATTCAGTTGGACAATATTGAATTTGTTGCCATTCGGGTGCTTAAAACTGAAAGCACCGTCTTTGAGTCTGAACAAATGATGTTTGTCGTATCACCTTATTTTCTGTGGAGCATTCAGGAAAAACCAGGAGACTATTTTGGATGGATCCGAGAGCGCTTAGAATTGAACAAAGGTTTAGTGAGAAAGAAAAAAGCAGATTACCTGTTCTTCTTAATCCTAGAATCGATTATTGACAATTATCAGAACACCTATGAACGCTTTATAACAATAGATGATGAAAAGCTTCAATTATCGGAAGTAAAGCCAACTCCGGAGTTTACTGCTGATGTTGAGCAGCGAAAGCGATACCTGCTTAACTTCAAGAAGGCTGCCATGAGCCTCCGAGACACCCTGATCAAACTAGAAAAGGCGGAACTGCCTGGTTTCAAGAGCAACTACTTTAGCGAGATCAAGGAGCAAGCCAGCAATTTGATCACGGATATTGACTTTGAATTACAAGAATTAGAGAGTAAAATTAATTTGATCTTTAGCATCCAAGGACACAGATTGAACGAGGTGATGAAAACACTGACCATTTTCTCTGTAATCTTTATCCCACTGACTTTTATCGCAGGGATTTACGGAATGAATTTCTCCAATATACCAGAGCTTGAGTTCAAATACGGATACTTTGTTCTTCTTGCTATTATGGCGATCTTAACCCTGATTAGTATTTGGGTTTTCAAAAGAAAAAAGTGGTTTTAAAGAACTACTCCGTCTTCTCTCTGAACTTCCTCAAATTGTACGAAAATGTAACAATTGCATAACGACTTAACACATTGCTCGTACTTTCCTGATAATAGGTAGAATAGAAGTCTTGACTGATTGATTGTTTTGACCCAAAATGTCAAATACACTGAGTTGAATCTCCCCTCTTTTATCCTTGAACAATTGTTTACCTATTCCCACCGTCCATAGCAGAACTGTATTATCCAATGTCTCTGATAATCCTAAATATTGTTGATGTTCCAGCACGGTTCTGAAAGTAAATCCCATTGGTAAGACCCAACTGTATTTGATCTTGGATCGCTGAATGAAATAATTGGTATTGAGGTCTGAATTCAACTTATTATCGACCAGACTATAGCCGGAAACTGAAGATATGGTAAAATCAACATTCTCACTTATGTTACTACTCAAAACCAATCCAATTTCATATAGGCTACTCAATGTGCTGTTCAACTCCATATTGATCATAGAAGGAGTATTCACAATAGTGTTTGAAAGGTCGATGTTAAAATTGCTCTTTAGGGCTTTGATAGGAAATCCATAATTGATCATGGTATTGATATTAAAGTAATCCGGCAAATTAATTGGAGCAGTAATTTGAGAACCCGCCGATAAAAAATACCCGTTGACAAATTCATCGGTTGAGGCAACTACAGTCTGATTTCCAATGTAACTATTACTATACCTAATCCTAGTACCGGCGAAAACCACCTTAGTCTTCATTTTATTGGAATACTTATATCTCAAACGCAAATAGTGTGAATATTGCTGTTCTAGCAGATCGTTACCCGTACTCAATTGAAGTGGGTTGGTATTATCAATAAAGCTTTGTAATTGAGAAGCACTTGGAGCATTGGTATATGTTCTGTACATAGCAAAGAAACTCGCACCGCTCTCTGCCCTTTTTCTAATTAGGGCAAACGGCAGCCAATTTTTATAATTTCGCTCAAGCTGGGTATTGAAAGGAAGTAATTGATCATTAGCCAATGAAGTTATTTCGTACTTCAGACGCAGCACAAAACCGAATTGCCGATTGAACTTGCGAATTCCAATTCCCATGGTCTGAGATAGCCAGTCATTATTATACCGATTAGATAAAAGCGAATCCAAAATTTGTGGTTCAAAAAGTAGGTTGTAGGTATTTTGATCAGCTTCACTTTGTGTATTCTCAATGTCATACGTAAACATCATTCCCAATCCATTTTCTCCAATGGGTTCTGCATACATCAGACCTGCTGTATATTTCATGTCTTTTGAGCTAAAATCTGCTCGCTGATCTATATTGGGTTCTTCTATACCAAATTCTCGAGTAAACAGATCGCTCTCACCTACCTTGGAGTCATTGCCTAACATCAGCCGAGCAAATACGCTGCGTCCAGGCTTTTCAAATCGGTGACGAAACATGAGGTCATTGCTCCAATTTACTGCTGAATAATCGCTATTGAATAGTGAATTCAATGCAGTAAGAACCACTCCTTCTTGACTGGTAACACTCCCAATGCTTTGATCACCGCGATTGGACTGTGTGCTGATACTGGGCAAGAGAAAGAATGAACTCTGCTCAGTCGGATTATAGGTCAATTTGGCATTGAATCGGTGGTTATCGTTGATCGCATTGCTTTCATCAGTCTCTTCATAGTTTTGACCATTGATTTCTGACAGAAAGTACTGTTGAAAGGTATTTCCAATGGCCTCAGTATTGCTTCTATTGTAAAAGTAACTAGCACTGATGTCTAACTTGTCAGACCAACTGTCCTGGTAATTCAATCCTCCAGCGAGGGTTTGAATAATACCATTTTGAGGATTGACCATAAAATCAGAAGCATCTGAACCCACCTGAAATCCTCGCATAAATGCTGGCCCTCTCCTGTGGCCTCGGCCAGAATTATCCGCTACTACACCCAATAGGTCGGCAGTACTGAAATTTTGCTGGTTGATATTATTGAATTGACCTAAGAAACTAAAACGTTGATTTCCTCGGAATGCATTGATATTCGAACCCATCGAATAGCGCAGTTCATCATCGGAACCCATTCCTCCTCCGGCATAGATTTGGCCAAACTCGCCATAACGCATATTGATCTTGGTAACAATATTTACTGTCTTTACCCGGCTTCCGTCGTCAACGCCGCTGGCTTTTGACTGCTCGCTTTGATCATCAAAGATTTGGATTTTGTCAACTACCTCTGCAGGCAGCACACCCAAAGCTGTATTTACGTCCCGCCCAAAGAACGGTTTGCCATCCACTAGGACTTGTTGAACCGCTTCTCCCTCTGCCTTTACCGTTCCGTTGTCATTTCTCACACCGGGCATTTTCTCAAGCAGGTCTTGAGTGCTTGCATTTTGTTGGGTTTTGAATGCGGCGGCATTGTACTCGGAGGTATCCCCTTTGTTTTGGCCGATTCCAATACTTCCTTTTACATCTATACCTGACAATTCCGTGGTCGTAGGAATCAAAAAGAAGGATCCAAGCATGACGTCTTCCTTTACTTTTAATGGAAATTCAAGATTCTTATAACCCAGCATTTGAGTGCGTAGTATGTAATCACCAGGGCTTATTCCCTCCAATTCAAAGGCTCCCATCGCACTAGATACACTGACTGTGACTTGTTTATTTTCTTGATAAAGACCAACGATGACACCTGCAATTGCAGATCCATCCGAGCTATCGGCAACTCCTCCTTTTACAATAAAGTTCTGAGAAAAAGTGTTGAGGGCGACCAGGAAGCTTAAACACAGGATAATAATTCTGTACATAGTATATAGACAAAGGAAAGCTTATTTCGATTCCCTTATTTTATTTTAATCTTTCACGGATGTCAAGGCGATGCTTTCTCGCAGTATCTAGAGCAATATCGTATCCAGCATCCATATGCCTCAATACTCCCATAGCCGGATCATTGTGCAATACTCTTTTGATGCGTGCATGGGCGTCATCTGTGCCATCTGCTACTATCACCATTCCAGCGTGGATACTGTATCCTATTCCTACACCACCGCCGTGATGAAGACTTACCCAACTTGCACCACCTGCTGTATTGATCAACGCATTGAGTATGGGCCAATCTGCAATGGCATCACTGCCGTCTTTCATGGCTTCTGTTTCTCTGTTTGGACTGGCGACAGAACCTGTATCCAAATGATCTCGACCAATGACGATTGGTGCTTTGACCTTGCCTTCAGCCACCAATCTGTTGAAAGCCAATCCGGCTTTCTCTCTTTCACCTTGCCCCAACCAACAGATTCGAGAAGGGAGACCCTGGAACTCAATGCGCTCTTGCGCCATTTCTATCCACCTTTTCAATCCCTTGTCTTCGGGAAACAATTCCAGAATCAAGCGATCGGTTTCATAAATATCATTGGGATCACCGCTGAGCGCAGCCCACCTGAAAGGTCCTCTTCCTTCACAAAATTGTGGACGGATGAATGCCGGCACGAATCCGGGGAAGTCAAAGGCGTTTTTTAGTCCCTTCTCCAACGCTCTTCCTCTGAGGTTGTTGCCATAATCAAATGTGATAGACCCTTTCTGTTGAAAAGCGAGCATAAGTTCCACGTGTTTGACCATGGTGGCATAACTCTGCTCAACATAGTCTTTAGGATTACTTTCTCGTAAGACTTTTGCCTCGTCAACACTCATGCCTTCTGGAAAATAACCCACCAATGGATCGTGAGCTAAAGTTTGATCAGTAAGAAGGTCCGGCACTATGTTTCTTGCCTGTAATCTGAGCAAAAGGTCGACTGCATTTCCCGGCCAAGCAATGGAGATTCCCTCACCCTGTTGTTTGGCTTGTACTGCTCGATCTATGGCTTCATCCAGATCTTTTATCATCAAGTCGCAATAGCGCGTTTCCAAACGTTTCTCTATTCTCCAGACTTCCATTTCGGCTGCGAGGCAAGTTCCTTCATTCATGGTCACGGCAAGGGGTTGAGCCCCTCCCATTCCACCGAGGCCTGCAGTTACCGAAAGTGTTCCTTTTAAACTGCCATTAAAGTGCTGCCGTGCAGCTTCAGCAAAGGTTTCATATGTCCCTTGAACAATGCCCTGAGACCCTATGTAAATCCAACTACCTGCGGTCATCTGACCATACATGATCAAACCCTTGTCTTCCAGGTCTCTGAAATTCTCAAGTGTCGCCCAATGGGGAACCAAATGAGAATTGGCGATGATTACTCGTGGTGCATCTTTGTGTGTAGGTAGGATACCAATGGGTTTTCCGCTTTGCACCAATAAGGTTTCTTCCTCATGTATATCTTTTAATGCCTTGACTATTAGGTCATAAGATTCCCAGTTTCTGGCTGCTTTACCCGTGCCGCCATATACTATCAAGTCTTCGGGTCTCTCCGCTACTTCGGGATCGAGATTGTTCATTAGCATCCGCAAAGCACCTTCTTGAACCCATCCTTTAGTGTTCAATTTAGTTCCTGTTGGGGCTTTAATTACCCTTTTTTTAGTATCGCTTCCCATGGTGGCAAATCTACGATTCATTGGGAAAGCCTATGTCAAATTTTATTTGATCTTTATCACCTGATTGAACAATCCGATGTATTGAACCTCATCTGTCAATTTATTCCGCATGAGGCCGCCGATATAATAATTCTCATAGGAGTATTTGGTTTGCACCAAAGCGTATTTGGCCTTCGAAAACCATTCGTCTCCCATATTCATCTCAACGCGCAAGGCTTTTTGAAAATACTTGTCAATGTCTGGATTGGTCGCAAATAAGGCAATCAATAGAACTACAAATAACAAAAGGAATTTTTTCATGCTGAACGTATTAATTGGAGCAGTTTATCAAGCTCCAAAGATAGCTGTATGTCCTGATCTGCAGTATTGCAGCTTTCCTCCACCTTTTGCTTAATGGCTGAAATAGTGGACGAGCTTTTCAGTGGCTTTCTAAATTCAAGTGCCTTGGTCGCAGCAAGCAATTCTACAGCCAGTATTTTCTCCACGTTCTCTATTACCCGGAGGCATTTTGTAGCGGCATTTGCACCCATGCTGACGTGATCTTCTTGCCCATTGC
>JAHEKB010000125.1 GCA_024638525.1 Bacteroidota bacterium | reverse complement strand
GGCTTATTTGGTTCACCAATCTACAGACATTGCAAAAAACAGAATTATTGGAATGGGCGGTGCCTTAGATAGTGCGAGATTTAAATACAGACTGGCCGAAGCATTGGAATGCCCAACATCTGATGTTGACGGCATGGTTATAGGCGGTCACAGCGACAAAGGGATGGTTCCATTAATTGAAAAAGCAACCAGAAATAGTGTTAATGTATCTGAATTTCTATCGAGCGATAGAATGCAACAAATCGTTCAAGATACAAAAGTTGGCGGGGCCACACTTACGAGTTTATTGGGTACGAGTGCTTGGTATGCTCCAGGGGCTGCTGTTTCCGAATTGTGTAAAGCCATTGCCTTAGACTCCAAGAAAATGTTCGCTTGTTCTGCACTTTTAGATGGAGAATATGGATTGAGTAATCTTTCTATTGGTGTTCCATGCATATTGGGCAAGAATGGAATTGAACGTATTGTAGAAGTTAGCCTATCAGAAGCAGAGAAGGCCAAGATGACCGAAAGCGCTGAAGGTGTCAAAAACACCAACGCCCTTCTAGATTAATTCTACCTTCAGCTTCACGGCAATTTGTCCAAGAGCCGAAAAGCGAGCCTTCGTCTCCACTTCAACATATAGAGGGTCCAAGTAACACCCAACAGTATGATAGCCAAGACTGTAGCGCTTATTAGGTGAGCTTGCATTAAAAGGTAAATGTCTAGGACTATTAGTAGAATGCTTGTGATTTCAAGGAGGAAGCCGCTGACCAAGAGATGTTTTAAATCGTATAGAAAGCCATCGGCGAATGAATCTTTATCTCTACTAGGAAAGTCTAGATAGCTGTGATTTTCAATTTGACTTTTCAATAATTGATCAAGGTGAAAATAGAACGGGGTTTTGACTTTAAGCCCTTTGATAAACTCTCGTTTTACTATCCTATAGGGTGAAGTATAAGAAGGCAAGCCAGCGATAAAACTCAAGGGTACATAAAACAGTCGGTGCAGAAGTAAGCCCCGATTGTAATTTCTTTTTCTACAACCATATACCAGCTCGCAATTGCTTTTTTCAGCTACAAAAAGCAGACTCAGAAGAGATTGCGGATCATAATTTATATAGGGGTTAAGTGTTACACAAAGTCTTCCGTTGGCTCTCAGAATACCGGCCAATTGTAGGGCGTGAAGTCCATTGGAGTGAGCTATCTTGATGGCCAAAACCTTGGGATTATTCCTGCAGTATTCAATGGCATGCGTCCAAGCATTGCTGGCTTTGTCTCCAAAAACCAATATAAATTCAAAACTAAAGTGCTCATTTACAAGTAGTTTTGAAATTTCTTTTAGATAGGAGGGATTGAATTCAGCTTTCTTTTGATAGCTAGCAATAATGCTCAATTCTGGCGCGATTTTACCTAAGCTATTGGCCACGGCTAAATGTAATGATATTTAGTTTAGAAATTGTGCAGAGGACTACATTTGCCAGCTTGAATAACCAAGCCGTCAAATTCATGTTTATTGCGTCATTGCTCTTTGCCATAATGAATGTTATGGTCAAAGAACTTAAGCATATTCCGGTTGCTCAAATCGTATTTATGAGATCCTTGGTCATGTTCTTGATCGTGTTAAGCTTGCTCAAAAAAAGAAATTTAAAACCATTTGGTAAAAGGCGTAAACTGTTGGTATTGCGTGGCTTATTTGGCACATTGGGCATAGCTTTCTTTTTTTACACCTTACATAATATGCCATTGGCTTCAGCAGTAGTGGTCCATTACTTAACACCGATCATTACAGTTTTGCTGGCGTTCTTACTGGGAAGCGATAAGCCCAAGCCGATTCAATGGTTGTTTTTCCTTCTCTGCTTTGCTGGAATTTATATGATCAAAGGATTTGATTCCAGAGTTGATACGCTGGTTTTATTAATTGGGGTCGCAGGTACTGTAGGTGCGGCAGCAGCCTACAATATCATCAGTATTATACGCGAAAGTGAACACTATCTTGTGATTATGTTCTATTTTCCATTGGTAACCTTGCCCTTGGTAATACTCTATATGTTGTTCACCGGTGACTTTAATTGGGGCAAACCTTTGGACTGGGTATACTTGAGCGCAATCGGGGTTCTGACCTATGGAGCCCAGTATTTTCTGACAAGATCGTATCAAAGCGGCTTGGTGAATAAGGTGTCCATCATTTCGTATTTGGGAGTGGTGTATGCATTGGCATTTGGTTATTTCCTCTTTGATGAGTGGTATAACCTTCCGTCCCTAATGGGGGTCCTCTTAGTGGTCTGTGGTGTGGTATTAAATCTCATTTATGGAAGAACAAGGAAAACTACTTCCTCAGTGCCTCAACGGGATCGAGACGAGCTGCCGACATAGCAGGGATAAATCCTGCGACCAAGCCGATCACCATAGCAACCAATGTTCCTTGCAAAATGATAGTTGGACTCTGAAAAATCGTGAATTCAGTGAATCGCGTTACCAGACTGCCCAAAACAGCAACGCCAAAAATTCCAATGACAGCCCCCACCAGGCATAGCAGAATGGATTCGATCAAGAACTGACCTACTATAAACGCCTTTTTAGCTCCAAGTGCCTTTTGTAATCCAATAATGGAAGTGCGTTCTTTTACTGAAACGAACATGATGTTTGCAATACCAAAACCTCCAACCAATAGGCTGAATCCTCCAATGAGCCAACCCACTAAATTGATGACCATAAAGGTTTGATTGAGTCCGTCTGAGAACATGGTCAATTTATTAATGGCAAAATTATTCTTGTCTTTCGGCCTCAACTTTCTCGCAGATCGCATAATGCGGTCAATCTCATAATCTAGAGCGCTCAAACTGATGTCGTCAAATCCCTTTATGATTATTGCTGAGCTAACAGGCCTGGCGAATCTTCTGGCGTAATTGGCAGGAAGAAGAATCATTTCGTCATAGTTTTTAGAACCCAGACTTTGACCTTGTTTTTCAAGAACCCCAATGACGGAAGTATTGATTCCATTGATTTTTAACTTTTCTCCCAGTGGATTGGAGCTCGGAAATAAATTTAGAGCCAGATCGTATCCAATGATTGCAACATTTCTGGCTTTGTCAATCTCAAAATCCGTGAATTCTCGCCCTAAAATGATGGGCCATTGATTGATCTCGAAGAACTGGCCTTCAATACCGGCGGAGTTTACACTGCTAATTTCTTCATCCTTGGATTTGACCTTTTTTGATTTGTATTCAAAATAGAATGAGCTGTATTGAATAAGATCTTTGTTCCCTTCCTTGCGCATTCTGCGGTACTCCTTAACCGTGGCTTCGGGCCGATTCATATATTCCCACCATTTATAACTACCCCCAAATGCCCAAGGCCATTTTTGCACATAAACGATGTTGTTTCCGAGTTTGTCGATGGAGTCTCGGATATTGCGTTCAAGGGAATAGGTTGCGGTCAATACCGTGACAATGGCAAATATTCCAATCGTCACGCCAAGCATCGATAGCAAGCTACGGAGCTTGTTGGCTCTTAAAAAGCCCCATGTAAGGCTTGCCGCTTCCTTTAACCACAATAGCCATTTAGACATAATACAAAAGAAGGTCCTTTGCTTGTTAAAGACGATTCAAATTCGATGAAATCAGACTTTTAGGATAGGAAAGTGCCTTATGGTTAGAGCTAAATCCGCCCAAAGAGCATTTGCTAGGTTTTTTTGATTATCGCGCTAATAATTTTACTTTTGCAGGCTGTTTTAAACAAGGCTTCATTACATGAAATTATCTCAGTTCCTTTACGAATTACCTCAAAAAAATATCGCAATCAACCCACCTTACAACAGAGATGAAAGTCGTCTGATGATAGTGGATAAAGAGACCAAGACTATTGAACACAAAATGTTCAAGGATATTTTGGATGAATTTGAAGAGGGAGATGTGATGGTTTTAAACAATGCTAAGGTCTTTCCTGCTCGTTTATACGGCAATAAAGAAAAGACGGGTGCTAGAATAGAAGTCTTTTTGTTGAGAGAGTTGAACAAGGAGTTGAGACTCTGGGATGTTTTGGTTGATCCAGCCCGTAAGATCAGGGTTGGTAACAAATTGTTCTTTGGCGAAGATGAATTGGTAGCTGAAGTCATAGACAATACGACGTCTAGAGGCAGAACCATCCGGTTTCTCTTCGACGGAACGGATGAAGAATTTCACAGCGCGATAAATAAGATTGGTCAAACCCCAATCCCAAAGTACTTGGATAGAGAAGCACAGGCAGAGGATGCGGAAATGTACCAAACCATCTTCGCTGAAATAGATGGAGCCATTGCTCCCCCTTCTGCAGGTCTACATTTCACAAAAGCCTTGATGATGCGATTGGAAATTAAAGGTGTGAATTTTGCCAAGATCAATTTGAATATCGGACTTGGAGCATCACGAGCTGTGGAGGTTGAAGACCTCACAAAGCACAAAATGGATTCAGAGCACTACAGGATAGATCAAACTGCTGCTGATATGGTCAATGAGGCTAAGAATAAGAAGAAAAGGGTATGCGCTGTTGGCTCGAGTGTAATGAGGGCATTGGAAAGTTCAGTTTCTGCCTTTGGGGAATTGAATCCGGGTGACAGCTGGACGGATAAGTTCATATTTCCACCTTATGAGCCCAGAATCCCAAATTGCTTTTTGACCAATTTTCACCAACCTCAATCTACATTGATGATGCTCACTTCTGCCTATCTGGATGACCACGATTTTACGATGAGCATTTATGAGTCTGCTAAGAAGGAAAAGTACAAATTCCTTTGCTACGGCGATGCTTTGTTGATCAAATAGCCCTGTATGAGCAGTATTGCAGCCATCATACTACTATCTTTAATCTCATATTTAATTGGGTCTTTGCCATCCAGTGTTTGGATAGGCAAAGCGTTTTTTGACACAGACGTAAGAGAGCACGGCAGCGGAAACGCGGGTGCGACGAATACTTTCCGTGTGCTAGGAAAGGAGATTGGAACAATGGTTCTTTTACTAGATATCTTAAAAGGACTCACCGCATCTAGCTTGGTCCTCTTTTTAGGAAGTCTTGCACCTGGTTCAGAACGTTACATAAATCTACAGTTGCTATTTGGGCTGTTGGCGGTATTAGGTCACATCTTTCCACTTTATGAAAACTTTAAAGGAGGTAAGGGTATTGCAACTCTTTTTGGCATGTTGATAGCCATACATTGGGTATTGGCCCTGGCTTGCCTTGGACTCTTTGTTGCGGTATTACTGGCAACTAAATACGTTTCTCTGAGTTCCATTTTTGCCGCCATTTCCTTTCCTATATTCAGTATTTTTGTATTCAAGAGGGATGAACCGCTCTTTATTGCTTTTGGGATTGCAGCGGCAATTCTGGTAGTATTAACACATCAAAAGAACATAGTACGTCTGCTGAACGGGGAGGAGAGTAAAGCCAAACTGTTCAAGGCCAGATCATGAGCTTTGTACTTGGACATACACAAGAAGAGGAAGAAGTTCTTCTGCAAGAAGAGCTCGAAGGTGGGTACGTCATTGTCTTGTATAACGATGAGGTGAACACCTTTGATCACGTTATAGATTGTTTGGTGAAGTACTGTAAGCACAGTCTGGAACAAGCAGAACAGTGTTCACTTATTGTGCATTATAAAGGCAAATGCCCGGTCAAGCAAGGGAGCCCAGATGAATTGCAACCTGTTTGTGATGCTATGTGCCGCAAGGGCCTAAACGCTCTTGTCGAAGAACTCTAAATCACCCTGCAAGGGAACCATCATTTGAGGCCGTCCAGCCAGTGTAAGTGATAATCTTTGATTTCTGTTTTTAACGCGGCTTTCGTTGCTCGCAATGGCTTGAAAGTATCTATCATGACTGCTAATTCTTCCGTTCCCTTTTTACCAATGCTGTTTTCAGCAGCCCCAGGTGTGGGTCCGTGGGGAATTCCACCCGGGTGCAAACTCATCTGTCCTTTGTCAACATGAGTTTTACTCATGAATTGCCCATCAACATAATACATCACTTCATCGCTATCAATATTGCTGTGGAAGTATGGTGCGGGTATAGAATCAGGGTGGTAATCGTAAAGTCTAGGTACAAAAGAGCAAATCACAAAATTGAAGCCTTCAAATGTTTGATGAATGGGAGGCGGTAAATGAATGCGTCCTGTGATGGGTTCGAAATCGTGAATACTGAAGACGAAGGGGTAGTGGCAACCGTCCCAACCTATAAGACAGTAAGGATGATATTTATAGGTATAAGGATATAATTTGTCTTCCTTCTTAATCTTGATCAGAAATTCACCTTCTCTGATGATGGTTTCCAGATTCTGTGGTTGCTTAATATCTCTTTCGCAGTAAGGAGAATGTTCAAGCAATTGATCGAAATTGCCACAATAGCGTTTGGGATAAACCACCGGTGAATGCGATTCGACAATCAGCAATCTGTTGTCTTCATCATCAAACTCCATGTGATAGACCGTGCCTCTGGGAATGACTAAATAGTCTCCGTATTTGAATTTCAATTGTCCATACATAGACTTAAACGTGCCGCTTCCTTTATGAACAAAGATTACTTCATCACTATCGCCATTCTTATAGAAGTAGTCGGTCATAGACTTTCTAGGTGCGGCCACAGCAATCTGAAGATCGTTGTTTGTCAGCATGACCACCCTACTCTCCAAAAAGTCATCCACTGGATCAACGTCAAAGCTCTGGAAGCTTCTGTGTAACATCTCCATGTCTGTAACAATTTCTGCTTTGAGATCTAAAGGTTGGCCAACATTGAGAATAGCAGTAGGAGGGTAGTGATGGTACAAAAGGGAGTATACATTTGAGAATCCTTCAGTAGAAAAAAGTTCTTCCTTGTATAGTTCTCCATCTGGCCTTCTGAATTGAGTATGTCTTTTTGGGGGTATCTGCCCCAATGTATGATAATGTGGCATAAAGAATTCTTTGGACAAATGTATTTATTACTCCTTTTATTTTACTTATGATTTTCGTTTAACTCAGAAATTGAGAAATT
>JAHEKB010000124.1 GCA_024638525.1 Bacteroidota bacterium | reverse complement strand
CAAATCCAAATAGTCTATCGTGTCCGTGCCGTTGGTCAAATACCAGTTCCAATAGGTCGCCCCATTTGAACTCAAATCAATCAACTGAAATACATCAAACAACTCAACCACATTCTTCGTAGCAACAAAATCAGCTACCGGTGGGGCTGTTGGGTTAACAATAACAATATCCCTAGTACTGGAATCTGTTCCTGCACAATTGTAATTACGCAGCTTAACTGTATATGTTCCAGTAGAAGTATAAATGTGCTCCGCATTGGCTGAGCTATAGTCATAATTACCGTCGTTGTCAATATCCCAATCACTTGCAATATTTCCACTAGATCCATTGGTCATTTGTACGATAGTACCCACATAAGCCGTGTCAGGCATAAAGAATGCCGCACTAAGTGATGTAGGTTTACTGACGTCAACTGTATAGTCTTCAGTTTCTCCATATGGATAAGTACCACATGGATTTGCTCCACTATATTCATCCATGACTACCCTCATTCTGGTTTGTCCAGTAGATACATTACAAGGTACCGAGAAGGGAATATTCATAACTGCTGTTCCCCCTGCTTGTATAACTTGTCCAACCTTCTCTGTTGTAGCGAAGCTGTAGTCCTGATTGTAATCGATGTAAATCTTAACATCTCTTGCCCAAACGGAATTGCAATGTCCATAGGTCACTTCGACCGTGTAGTTTGACCCTGCCGTGATATCCGCTGGAGTAATCGATGTGTAATCCGTATACAATTCGCATCCGGTACCAGGACTCTGATTGTCAATGGTCACATTGTCTCCTACCAACTTAACATTGTCGATCTGAGAGTCACTATTAATGTATGCTCCAGATACGCAATAAGACTGGCCTAGTGCCAATCCAACGCTTGCTGTAAGCAGTACTAAAAGTGAAAAAAGCCGTTTAAAATTTGTTGTAATGTCTTTCATTATACTTAACTCTAGTCTTATTATAGAACCAAAAAAACAAAAAGGTTGCGGCATTATTACAATTTGTTTTACATTTTTTATTTGCAACATTTAATAATCTCTACAATTGAGTTTTAACATCTGATGAATTTGAAGAGATTTGTTACCTGATGAAGTACCAAGAGGCAATGGCTCAATTGAACTCCGAACAGCGTAAAGCTGTTGAGCAAACAGAGGGTGTAGTGATGGTAGTTGCAGGTCCTGGAACGGGTAAAACTCAAATGCTCAGTGCGAGAGTCGCCCAGTTAATTGAGAAGCAAAAAGTCAAGGAACGCTCGATTTTATGCCTGACCTTCACAGATGCGGCAACCAACGCATTGCGAGATCGACTGTTCTCTTTTGTAGGGGCTTCAGCTCACAGGGTGGGCATCCATACGTATCATAGTTTTTGCAATTACATTATCCAAGACAATAAAGATCTTTTTGGTTGGAATGATCTAAGCCCAGCTACTGATCTCGATCTAATGCAAATTCTTCATGAGATCATTGATGAATTGCCAAAAGATCACCTGCTTAAAAGGTTTAAAGGAGATGTCTATTATGACAGTGGACGCTTGACGCAGTTGTTCAAGATTTTGAAGAAAGAATACTTAGATGAATCCATTGTGAAGCAAATGATTGAGGACCATAAGGAAGCAATCAAGTTGGACGAGAATTTTCGATATAAAAGGAATTCTGGAAAAAACAACAAAGGAGACCTCAACAAGAAATATTATGATGAACTAAAACAAATGGAGAAGTTGGGAGCTGCGATTGGATTGTTCTCCCAGTATCAAAAAAAATTGGCGGATCGGCGGCTCTATGATTATGATGACATGATCACTTGGGTAATAGAGGTGTTTAAAGAAAACCCGACGCTAAAGGAATTGTATCAGGAGCAAATTGAGTATTTACTGGTAGATGAGTATCAAGACACCAATGGCGCTCAAAACGAACTGATATCTTTATTGCTAGGAGATACAATTCAACCCAATGTTTTTGTAGTGGGAGATGATGATCAGTCCATCTACAGGTTTCAAGGGGCGAATGTTGAAAATATCACTGAATTCTATCAAAAGTACAAGGAGAATATAGAGCTCATCGTCCTAGATAAGAACTACCGGAGTAATCAAGAAATATTAGACTGTGCTACCTCTTTAATTTCAGCGAACAAAGAACGATTGGTTTGGCAACTTGAAGGTTTGAGCAAAGAACTGCGTAGCGCTAAACACTTGGAGGCTTCTCAAGAGAACAAGGTTCGAATTCGGTGTTATGAGAATAACTATCAGGAAATTGTAGATATAGCTGCCCGAATCACTGCCCTAGGAGAATCTGGAACCAAATTGAATGAAATTGCCATTCTTTATCGCAATCACAAGCAGAGCGATGAATTAATAAAATATTTAGAAAACAAAAAGATAGCCTATCAAGTAGTTCGAACTCAGAATGCACTTGAAACTCCTATTATTCAAATGCTTCTCAAGCAGTTGCGTTATCTAGTCCAAGAAAATGGCAAATTAGATCTAGGGCAGTCACATCTTTTCCATCTTCTGCACTTTAGAAGGTTTAAGCACTTAGGACCATATGAAATAGCCAAGCTGTCTTTACAGCTAAAAAGCGATAGAAGCAAAGGCTGGAGAGAAAGGCTGATGGATCTCAAAAAGAAGGATGCAGTGATTGATATAAAAGAGGAGGCGCTGACAGAACTCCTTCACTATCTGCATCAAGTTGAAAATTGGCTGAGCGATATGCACAATACGGGTCTAGAAACTTTATTGGTTAAAGTCATGTCAGAAGGAGAGTTTATCTCAACGGCTTTATCAAGCGATACACCAATTTTCAACTTGCAATGCTTGAAATCATTCTTTCAGTTCCTAAAAGAAGAAACATCCAAAACCAAAGACCTAGACCTCGCCTCATTTTTAAACACCATAGACTTGCTCAACACCAGTAATATTGGTTTAAAAGTGAATAATGTTTCACATGCCAAGGAAGGTGTTCAGTTAATGACCGCACATGGTTCAAAAGGGCTTGAATTTGACCATGTATTTATTATTTCTGCAACAGAAAAGAGTTGGGAGAGGAAAAGCAGAGCACTCCCTTTCCGATTTGGAAGTTTAATTAAGGGATCTGCTCCAGAAATAGAATTGGAAGAAGCCAGAAGGTTGTTCTATGTCGCCATGACCCGTGCAAGAAAAAGCCTAAACATCAGCTATGCAGAGCAAGATGAGAACGGGAAGTCCCTTGCTAAGTGCGTTTTCGTGGCGCAGCTTATTGAAGAGCGGCCTGAATTATTACATCGAGAGCTCATTACTGACCAAGACATTATAGATTTTTTTAGTACAAGCATGCAGTTCAACGAAAGCTTTAAATCCTTGACAAATGCTGATTTTATCGATCAGAGGTTGCAAGCTTTCAAGCTGAGCCCTTCTAATTTAAATGCATATCTCAAATGCCCTGTTGACTTCTTTTACAACAAAGTGCTAGGCGTCCCTCAAGCGAGCTCAGAGAGCATGCTCATCGGTTCTGCTGTCCATAGAGCCTTGGAAGTCTTCTTTAAAATGACCGACTCTCGAAGCGGCTGGAAATTTCCATCTAGTGCGGTGGCAATTGAAGCTTATCAGAGTCACCTATTGAGAAATAAAGAAAGTTTCAGCGAGAACTCATTTCAAAGAAGCATTGATTGGGGTAGTAAACACATCCCAGATTACATTGAAAATTGGTTGCCCATTTGGAGCAGATATGATCATGTACTCACTGAGTTGAATATGGAACAATTGGAATTCAAAGGAATTCCAATTCACGGTCAGATTGATAAACTTATTCTTAGTGAGTCGCAAGCTTTAGTAGTGGACTACAAGACGGGTAAGTATCAATATGCAAAAACTAAACTCAAAGCTGCCGAACCCATTATTTCTGATGGAACCAATCCCAAGCCAGAGGATAATATCGGAGGCGATTACTGGAGACAGCTGGTGTTTTATAAAATCCTTATGGATGTCTCTGATCAATATGACCACAAGGTAGAAACAGGCATTATTGACTTCATTGAAAAGCATGAGGATCAATACATGTCTTCAACCATCCCTATTACATTACAAGATGTCGAAATTGTTGGAAATCAAATAGTTGAAGTCTACCAAAAGATTAAGAACAAACAATTTGAACAAGGATGTATGAAAGAGGATTGTCAGTGGTGTTCGTTTACTGAAAAATTTTTTAAGTAGGTAAGCCCTTCAGAATGTTTTAAAGATGACTTGATCAAATGCTCAAAACAAAAACTAAACTTAACTTTGCAATGTTGAAATCCCATGGAACTTCAAGACGTAATAACTGTATATTCTGAAAAGACCCCGAATCCGGAGTCAATGAAATTTGTAGCAAACAAAATGATTCTGCCCAATGACAGCGTTGACTTTCGAAACGCTGAAAGTGTTCAGAATTGCCCTATGGCAGATGAATTATTCGTCTTCGATTTTGTTCAAGGTGTGTTCATCATGAACAATTTTGTGAGCATCACCAAGAAAAAAGAATACGAATGGTTCGATATCATTCCTCAGTTGAAGAAATTTGTTCAAGACTACCTTGAATCAGAGAAAGAGGTGGTAACAGCCTCTGCGGAACTCAGTTCTGAAGAAGAGAGTGAAGTGGTTCTGAAAATTAAACAACTCTTGGATGACCACGTAAAACCCGCCGTAGAAATGGATGGCGGAGCAATAGATTTCAAAAGTTTTGAAGATGGAGTCGTAACAGTGCTCATGAAAGGTTCTTGTAGCGGCTGCCCATCATCCACTATGACCTTGAAAGCAGGTATTGAAAACCTTCTCAAGCGAATGGTCCCGGAAGTAGAGGCCGTTGAAGCCGAAGCCAGTTAAATTATGAAGATAATATTTACATCCTTAATGCTCCTTTTGAGCGCGTCTGTATTTGCTCAGATTGAAATTGAAAAAGACAGCGTCTATGTCTATGATCAACCTAGCGTATTTGAAATTGCTGCAAAAAGCAAAATCACGAACAACAGTGATGACACTTCATTCCTTTTTATCCGATATCAGTTTGAGGATTGTGGTTTGCCCGAAACTGCCTTTTGCGACCAATCCCTATGTTACGCAACTGATGACGACAGCGCATATGTCACCATTCAGAAAGATGAAACCTTTGATCTAAAAGTGAATTTCTACCCATATGATACCAAGGGGTGTTGTGCTGTAAAAATGTATGTGATTTCTACGACGAATCCAGCGAATATGGATTCCTGTTATTATGAAGTATGTACCGTTAATAGCACCAAATTCCCTAATAAAGGAAGTTTAAAAATACATTATAATGAATCTTCAGATTGGTTGTCGGTTTTTACAGAGAACCCATCAGACTTCAAATTGAGCATTTACAACATCTTAGGTTCTGAACTCATATCGAAAGATCAGGTTTTCAATGGTGACCAGATCAATACCAGCAATCTACCGAGAGGCGTATACCTTATCAAAGTGGAAGGAGAGTTTAATTACTCCGGAACCTTTAGAAAAATCTAAGCATTAATATCAAAATCATCCATGAACTTCGTCGTGAAGTCCCCCTGGATAAATTTTTCGTTCCTCATCAACTTGAGGTGGAGAGGAATGGTGGTTTTTACCCCTTCAATTACAAATTCTGACAGCGCCCGCTCCATTTTAACAATAGCTTCTTCTCTGGTCTGAGCAGATACAATCAGCTTTGCAATCATGGAATCATAGTAAGGAGGAATTGTATATCCAGCATAAATGTGCGAATCTACCCTAACACCATGACCACCAGGTTTATGCAGTACGTCTATTCTGCCAGGGCTGGGTCTGAAATTGTTAAATGGATCTTCTGCATTGATTCTACATTCTATGGAATGCTTCTGAGGTAAGTAATTCTTTCCCGATATCGGAATGCCAGCTGCTATCTTGATTTGTTCTTTGACCAGGTCGTGATTAATAACTTCTTCTGTCACCGGATGTTCAACTTGAATTCTAGTGTTCATCTCCATGAAAAAGAAATCTCTATGCTTATCAACCAAGAACTCTACTGTACCTACTCCTTCATACTTTATTGCCATACCCGCTGCAATGGCCGCTTCGCCCATTCGCGTTCGCAAATCCTCATCGACAAAAGGTGAAGGAGCTTCCTCTACCAATTTTTGGTGCCTTCTTTGAATTGAACAATCACGTTCTGAAAGGTGGCTAACTTTACCGTATTGATCACCAGCAATTTGAATCTCAATATGCCTTGGCTCCTCAACAAACTTTTCCAAATACATGCCATCGTTCCCAAAGGAGGCTTTGGCTTCTGTCCTTGCACTATCCCATGCATCCTCAAATTCGTCATCTCCCCAGATCAGGCGCATACCTTTACCGCCACCGCCGGCAGTAGCTTTAATCATGACTGGGTATCCAATGTCTTTAGAGAGTTTCATCCCCTCTTCTGCGCTTTTTAATAAACCATCAGAACCTGGGACAACAGGCACGCCGGCCTTTTTCATCGTGTCTTTGGCATTGGCTTTGTCCCCCATGCCATTTATCATTTCAGGACTTGCCCCGATGAACTTTACACCGTGATCCCTGCACATTTCTGAAAAGGTTGCATTTTCAGAAAGGAAACCGTATCCCGGATGAATAGCATCTGCATTTGTGATTTCGGCTGCAGCTAAAATATTGGGCATCTTCAAATAGGAGTCTGTGCTCGATGGTGGCCCTATACAAACTGCTTCATCAGCAAATTTCACATGCAAACTGTCTTTATCTGCTGTAGAATACACAGCAACCGTTTGCACACCCATCTCCTTGCACGTTCTAATCACTCTCAGAGCGATTTCGCCTCTGTTTGCAATTAAGATTTTCTTAAACATACGCTTATGAAGGTTCTACAACAAATAGAGGTTGATCGTATTCAACTGGTTGTGAATCATCAACTATGATTTTTACCACTTTACCACTCACTTCTGCTTCTATCTCATTGAAGAGTTTCATGGCTTCGATGATACAGATCACTTGACCCTTTTGAATTTCATC
>JAHEKB010000123.1 GCA_024638525.1 Bacteroidota bacterium | reverse complement strand
AAGCCAAGTCTATTTAGCCACGGACGATCCTAAAGTTGCCCAGCAGTTCAAGAAGCGTTATGATGCACGACTGCACTATTTTGACCACATTGCCGATCGGAGAAAGCCATTGGGTGTCGAGCAGGCCCTTTTGGACTTTCTCAGTTTATCTCGCGCTACGGAAATTCACGGGAGTTTTTACAGCAGCTTTAGCGAAGAAGCGGCTCATTACGGTGGAATTGGATTAAAGGTCCTTAAGTTGGATGATAAGTGGTAAAAAAGGTTTAACCAATTACCTACAGGATAAAATGATCTCTTTCTTTTTCACGTCGGACAGTTGCAATTGATCTCGTGCTTGCACGTTCTGAATTTGTTCTAAAGCTTGATCAATGACATCACTTTGTCTTTGATACTTCATACAAGCTTTACACATATTAGAGTGGAACCGAAGTTTCTTACTCTCGATAAACCCCAAGTCTCCTAAGTTTTTACGCTCGGTAAGCTCAGTAGCTTTTTTGCATGAAATCATAAATATTTTATGAAATCTATTCATCTTTCCATTTTAAGTCCAAGCATTTCTTCAATTGCAATTTTGATCTGTGTACGATCTGCCAAAGGTTAGACGAGCTGATATTAAGTTCCTTACTGATCTGTTTGCCTTTTTTGTGATGGAAGAACTTGGCAAGGGTAACAGCTTTGTGTTTTTCCGACAGTTGATTGAGACAACCTTCTAGCGTTTTTAAAAACTCAGGTCTGTCCAATAAGTGGGTATCCTCCTCCCAGGCACTTTGACTGTCTTCTAACCAACCTCCATGCTTGTCAAATAAACCGTCATCATCCTCACTGGATAGGCTGCTCATGTTCACACTCCTGTTGTGTGCAGCCGATCTGTAATAGTCAATAATCTTATTGTTGAGAATGGTGAATAACCACGTTTTTGGATTGCTTTGTTTCTTAAATCCATCATACGAACGAACAGCCGCTAAGAAAGATTCTTGAACCAAATCTTCCGCCACTTCTTTATTGCGGGTTTTATAATAGGCCCAAGAAAAGAGGTCATCTCCATATTGTTCTACCCATTGACTTATTTCTGGAGCACCACTTTGCACAACTGGGCATTATATGTTCTTGATTTCAATCAACGGTTTCTCTTTACCAGTCTTGGCGATATCATAAGAGATCAACAGGCTTGGAAGAAGAATCAAATTGCTCAATAGTGCGATCAAAAGTGTAATGGCGGTAAACAATCCCAAAGCAATGGTACCGCCCACACTGGAGCCCACAAAAATGATAAAGCCAAAGAAAAGGATTACAGCAGTATAGATCATGCTTGTGCTGATTTCCTTTTGAACCTTTTTGACTGCTTCGCTAATGTTTTTGGTCTGTCTAAGCTCCATTTTATACTTGGTGAGAAAGTGAATGCTGAAGTCAACAGCAATTCCAAATGCAACACTAAATACCAATACTGTACTGGGTTTAAAACTCACACCGCTATAACCCATTATACCTGCGGTAAAGAGCAAGGGTATCATATTTGGCAAGAGAGAAATAAGTATCATCCTGCCTGAAGTGAATATCCCAGCCATCAATAAAGAGATAATGACAAAGGCCACCAATAGACTCACTAAAAGATTGGAAATTAAGTAATCGTTCCCTTTGAGGAAGATTACTGAGGTACCAGTGATATTAATCTGAGTCCTTTCGCTGCTGTCAACTTCGGTATAAGAAGTTTCCATGTAGGAGTAAAAGGTGGTATCATAAATTCCTTCTGCAGAGTCCCATACCTCAACGTAAAGAATAGAGTCTGTTAAAATCTCTTCAGTATTTCGTTGAATATTGAAAATGGAATCGGCCATTTGCTGAACCTCTTCTTTCAATTCCTTGATACGCACGGATCCAACATCAGCCATTTGTACACTGATTCTAGCGGTGCTATTGCTCGAATCAACGATACTTCGTACCATTTGTTGATTTGCATCTTGAGGAATAGCACTGGTTATGTTCCCAAGATCCATTAAGCTAGGTAGCCTAAACCTTCTCACATCACCGTCGTAATAAGCTTGATTGAGAAAGCGCATCATCTGTGCAATGGATATTGGCTTTGAAAATTCGGGATAAGCAGCTAATCTCCGCTCTAGATAGTCAATGTTTATGAGGTTTTGTACAGTTTGAACTCCTTGTTCTTGTCCCGTATTCACCACCAATTCAAACGGCATTACACCGTTGATGTTCTCTTCAAAGAATTTAAGGTCTTTGTACATCTTTTCTCTTTCAGATATATCGTCGAGCATGAAGCCAATCGGGCGTACTCTAGACATACCGATGATAGAAAGAACAGCCAAGCCTATGGTGATATAGTAAATGGCTTTTCTCTTGTGCAGCACCAATTCAGAGATCTTGGAAACAAGTGCATTGAGAAATTTATAGTCCAAATGTTTAACGTGCTTGCTCTTTGGCGGAGGCAAGAAGCTAAATAGTACAGGAATCAAGATTACAGAGATCAGAAACACCGCCATGATGCTCAGAAAAGCCACCAATCCAAATTCTTGCAGTACCTTACTTCCGGTAAGGACAAATACTCCGAAGCCGACTGCTGTTGTTAAATTGGTAAAGAATACGGCTAAACCAACTTTGGCGATAACCCTTTGAAGAGCTTTTATTTTATTTCTATGACTTTTATATTCTTCGTGGTATTTGTTCAAAAGGTATATGCAGTTGGCAATGCCGATCACCACAATCAAAGGTGGCAGCAGAGCAACGAACATGGTGATTTTAAAGCCCAATAAGACCAAAATCCCCAAACACCAAGCCACCCCAACTAGAACAACGCTGAGAGACAAAATCAAGGTAGGAAAGCTTCTAAAGAAGAACCAAAGTATCAATGCAGTGATCAGGATAGAGATCAAAGTGAACTTGATTAGTTCATCCTGCACCTTCATGGACATCTCTGTACGGATATAGGGCAAGCCTGAGAAATGTGTTTCTACACCATAAGGGTCACAAATCTCCTTGATCTGCTTCTTGAGTCCTTGAACAAAGGCTATTCTCTTTTTGGTGTCGAGAATCGACTTTTCAAGGGTAATAGCCATCAAAGTGAAGTTCGAGGTGTCTTTAAAAAGCAGACCTTCATAGAACTTCAGCTGATGAATGCCATCCAAAACAGAATCAAGCTCTTCTTGGTTTTGAGGTTTTTGCTTAACAAAAATCTCATCTGTAAAGATGCTTGTTTCGAAAGTATCCCCTTCTACAGCGGTCAAGGTAGTCCTCTTGACCACATTTTTTAGGTTGGTAATTGAGAGTATTTTATTGACCCCCTCTGTTTGTTCTAAATCTGAAGTCAGGTCATACCAATCATTGAAGAAATCCAGATCATTGATCTTTGTGTTGTTGATTCCCACAACCATAGCATTGCCGTCATCCCCAAACAGCTCTTTAAATTCGTTGTATGCTATGTAGTCAGGATCGTCATCTGGAATAAATTTTGGGTTGTCGTAAGCCAGTTGGACATTCATCGCCTTATACACCATGAGAACGGTCATAAGAATCAAAAGAGAAATAAGGGTTCGCCTATTTCTAAGTATGGTGCCGGCTAGCTTTTCCCACATGGCTGAAAAGGTCAGCAAAAGTAGCTAAATAGGTGCCTTAGACAAGCTAAGATTATTGAATTATTAGGCTGAGATTCGTCTTATTGCCTCCATGTGTAAGGAGAACAATGGTGTATAGTCCCTTGCTGATTTTACTCAGGTCTTGCATAGGATTTGGTCTTTCAATCTTCAAAAGTGTCCTGCCTAAATAATCTATGATTTCCATAGATTCATATCTCTCTGCATTCCTGATGGTTATACTTCCCCTAGTCGGATTCGGATATAGCACTGGCTTTGATGCACTGAAATGGGGAATGCCCACACCCTGACAAGCCTTAATCATGGATTCAACCTCGATCTTTATTCCAGCAATTCTGAATGCGATTGAATCGCCTGGACATTGAGTGCTGCAGCCTTCACTATGCATAGCAATACTGGCCAAATCTTCCGAGTTGGCATTGGGATGCGGAAAACTGGCTAAGGCTGAGATGTTTTCTTTGTGAAGTTTCCAGGTTAATAATTCCTTTAAACTCAATAACATGGTATCACTCGGTGCAATTTCAGTGTAGTTTCCTATTAAACATACTCCCATGGTTCCGCTGTTCTTTGAGCAAAAGTGCGCACCTTGAATATTGTCCTCATCTGCTACACCTAGTGGGTCTCTGCCCAGGTAAACCTGACCATTTGGGGCAATTAAATAATTGTAGCCAATGTCATCCCATCCATTGGATTCGGTATGCAATAAATAGATGTTTCTTACCACAGCTGTATAGTCTGTTTGCGCATTGCTACTGGCAGCATGGTGAACAATACAGTGTTTGACTTCAACTTCAATTCTTCCAGAATTTGGATCACTTAGGCCGTTGCGCCATTGATCGGGACCAATTCTGGCCGGTTGTTCACAATTGACCTTTTTCTTTCTCTTATCTGAGGTAAATGGATCTATATGATCAGCGTTGAAAGATTCTATAATGAGCTGACCGCGGCCGCTGCTGTATATGGAGAAATTTGAGCAAGCCTTATCCAGAATTACAAAATCCTGCGGATGGAGAAGGTCCTGATCCCTATGCCCGGAGAATCCGTATTCAATTTGATTCACAACCAACTTGAGGGGAAAAGCAGTTTCTTTCCAATAAATCCTAAGAGCAGTGAGCTGCCCATCAATACTTATTTGGGTAGAGTCTTCTGTAATCGCTATGCTGTTGGATTGGTATTTTGAGTCCTGAGCGATCAGTACTTGCTTTTGTGCAAGTGATACAAAGCACAGATGAAAACCAACTGCAAGCCAGAATGTCCTCATAAATCTATGCTTGCTTGTATCAACTCTAGAAGTTCAGGAACAATCTCTTTGTTACCAGCTAGGATGCTTCTACCAAAAACAAAATCATCCCCGCCTTTGAAGTCACAAACCATTCCACCAGCCTGCTTTACAATATAGCTGCCGGCAGCTACATCCCATGGGCTGAGATTCAGTTCAAAAAAAGCATCAAAACGGTATTCTGAAGTATAGGCCAGGTCAATGGCAGCGCTTCCCATTCTTCTCAAACCTTTGGTTTTTCTCATGAGTTGTTTGAGTATCTCCAGGTATTCGTCCAATTCAGTGAAGTCATAATAGGGAAAACCTGTCGCCAATAAGGCATCTTGTAAGCGTGTCTTGCCGGTAATCTCATAACGGTGACCGTTGAGAAACGCTCCCGAAGGGGATGCCATAAATATTTCCTTTTCCCAGGGGATATAGATGCAACCAAAAACGATTTCTCCATCTTTTTGGTAGGCAATTGAAATGGAATATTGTTGGTGACCAAAGAGATAGTTGGTTGTACCATCTAGAGGGTCTATAATCCATAGATCTTTTCCACCGCTGTTAGCTATAGTTTCCTCTTCGGTTAGAAAACTAGCAAGCGGGGTGAGCTTTTGTAAACCTTCAACCAAGGAACGCTCGCTTTGTAAATCCACCTTGCTCACCAGCTGATTGAGACTTTTTTCTTCGATATCTGTTATGGCAAGTCTTCTGTGCTCCTTCTTTTGGGCATCGCCAACAGACTTTAAAAGACTATAGATATGATCGATCTCTCTGGTGTTAAACATGGATTGAAGTTGCTAATTGCTCGTATTGATTTATATTTAGTCGCCACTTTCGAGAAAATGCAGTTTGAGATTCTCGTATTATTTGCCATTCTTTTTGGTCCAGCACAACAGGCCGCTTAGGGCTGTTCTCAGACCATTTTATGTAACGAAGATCATTATTTAAAATATCCTCTGCAAAATGAGAATTCAGCGCCAGGGTTTGAAAGATCAATTCATCTGGAAATAATGCGTTTTCAAAGAATTTAAAGAGGGGATTTTGGTTCCTTTCTTGTTCAACAAAGTACTCTATCATTTCTCGCTTCACACTGAACCAAGCCGAGCCAGCATAGAAGTGGATGTCTGGCATTTTTCGCGCAAATAATCGGTGGTAGATTCGCCAATAGCTTCTCCATTTTCCAAAGCTTTTATGCATGGCTTGAATCCAAGGGTTTGCTGGAAAGTGTTTGCTTTTGACCAATCCCAAACCATCGTCTAATGCATAGTGTCTATAATGCTCCATGGGAATCCCGTTTTTTACTTTTGATTCATTACCGATGGGAATACTATAAAAATTCATGAAATTCACATTCCCATTTTTCAAGATTATTTGATCCAATTCTTCAGCGCTGTTGTGAATCAGATCTTCTCCTGAAATCAAGTGGAAATAATCGTAATTTACCTTTAAACTCTCTCTCATTAATTCCAGGCTGGCCTTGACGATACTATAATGTCCTCGGTAGACTTTAAAAGAGTTTTCAAGAATCGCTTGCTGATTGATATCCATTTCTGACATCATGGCATTTCTACTCTTGGCGTCAAGATGAATGGAAAACTCAATTCCTTTTGATTTAAGGTCTTTGCAAAGCAGATTTAAATGCTCAGCATGGCTATGAGCTATGATTCCACAGAAGTGCTTCATATGTTGAGTCTTCCCAAATGGTAAGAAACCTGTGAGCTGGCTTTTACCAGCGCAGTTTTAAGATTGTACTTTATTGCAAACCGGATAATATTCACTGGCCAGAGTAATACCTTTAACAATAATTGTATGCTGTGGTATGAACGCGAATTAGGAATTATTGATTGTATGCTTTTACCTCTGGCATTATGTGAGCGAATGAACTCCATGGGTGTGCGGTGATGAGAACGATGATACGCGATCAGATTGGGATCATACCAAATTATACTATCATTCTCTTCTAATTTCCTCTGAACGTGTATTTCTTCCCCATAAGCGATTATTTCAGCTTGCATTCCATATTCACTTGAAAAGCCTCCGATTTCAGCCAAGGTTTGCTTTCTAAAACCACAGATACAACCACAGATAAAAGCATTTGAAGGCAATCGCCCCGCCTCTTGCATGTATTTGGGTGTTTCTACTAAACTTGCTTGTATCCA
>JAHEKB010000122.1 GCA_024638525.1 Bacteroidota bacterium | reverse complement strand
TGGCGCCAAAATTCCTTGATTATAAGGTATAAAGTTGTTAGGATCTGCCAGGGAATCAAAGTTCACTGCAAACCACTGCTGAGAACAACCCGGTTTGGTTTCGCTAATATCAAAAGTTAAGTAGTAAGACAAATTGTCGCCGTCTAAGGGACAAGGAATACCTCCCGTTATTTCCATGCCTCGCGCATTGGGCGGAATTAACGCTAATGATTTGGTAGATGTACCTTCACATGCCAAAGAATGTACTGTGTCTTTGTGCCAGAGTTGTACCTGGAAACACTGCGCAGACTCCAAGAAGAAATCTTCTCTATGGAATGCACTATCTATCATAACCGAATCAATATAACCATTATCAGTTAGGTATTGCGATGGCAAGGCATAACTGGTATCGTTGTCGTTCTCCTCAATAGTTACTACCGGGAATAAACTATCTCCGTCGCAAATGGTAAATTGCTCATCGGCTCTAAAAGTAAAGGTGCCTGGACCTGTAAGTGTTCGGCTAGTGCCAACACCCGCTCCACCCCCTCCTGGGGCTGCCAAGGTTTCCAGCACTACTTCAACGCCCGCGGGTATTCGAACGTCTTGATCCCATTTGAGAATAGTAGAAGTAAACTTACCTACTATGCTGTCTTTACCGGTAATCCACTGATCCCATAAAATAGTATCCGTGCCTTGGTATATTACAAAGACCGCACTGTCCTTAACTCGTGTAAAGGTGTCCAAATAAATTTTCGGAGCTACCCAGAATGCGGGCGGTCTACGCATGGTCCAATTGCCCAGCGTATCGCCAGGGAATTGTTCCAATACTCCTATTATTCGTCCTCTATAATTATAAGAAGTTCCGTAGGGTACTGTAACCACAGTATCTCCTTTGACCACCATGGTGCTGTCAGGATAAACACTTACTTGGAAACACTGCCTCAAATTTCTGTTAAACAAGGTTCTACTCACTGGATTGATGTAGAAATTCCCGTTGTTAAATTGGGTGTAAATATCATCCCAAGGCGTATACCAGTGTACCGGCAAAGTGTCTATACTCCAATTGCAATTGATGCCTATATTTTTATTGACCCAAGGACGGCTATCGGTAGTACACTGAGGTGCGTATTGATCTCCAAATTCCCAAACTCGCCATACATGAGGATTCATTCCTCTTTGCACATCCGCATTTGGAATGGCCGTTTGATCGCCAGCCCTGGTTATTGCATTAAAGTTGAACACATATTTACGTTTGGGGTCCAAACCATAGAACGTCTTGCTTTCATAGGTAGTTCCGCTAGAGCTAGCCACTTCTAAGGAATCCTTGCCACTATCGTATTTTACAATAAGCCCTTTTTCATTGATGGTTCCTGTTATGGGATAATTTTCTATAGACTCTACAAATCCATCTATATCATAGGTGATGAATTGTAAAGAGTCAAATCCAGTTGCATTAAACCTAAATACCCTGAATGCGCAGGAGTAGTGATATATGAATGAATCTTCGTCCAATGCATAGGGATCGTTGTGCCTAAACGAACTATTGTTCACAAAGTGCACAGAATCAGTGATAAGGCATTGGAAAGTTTCATCTTCAGGTACCCGTACAAAAGGAACTTCTATGGTTGAACCCGGACCTACTTTGGTAATGGTGTCGTACACCATAATATCACATGGACCAGCAATTACTCTTAATGATATCATCCAAGGTCCCACGCCATAGTTGTGAGAAGGCGACCAGGATTCATCATCAAAGTTTAAGGGCCCTGAAGGAGGATCTCCAAAATTCCAAAGCCATTGAGAAGCGCCGGGAACAGGACCATCTTTTAGGCTAAAAGTTACTGGATTGTCCGATGCACAAGAAGAATCTTTATCGGCTATAATTACAGGTTCAATTACAAAGTTGGTAACCGCCGATTTCCAGGTAAAACTTTCTTCACAACCAAACTTAGAACGCACAGTAAGCTTACCATCAAATGTTCCGTGTTGGAAATACCAATGTTCCACTCTTCCGTCTCCAGCAGGACCATCCCACCATTCTGTATTGCTGCTTGCATCACCAGTAATAATGGTTCCATCGCCAAAATCCCATTGGAAGAAGGCAATGTCTTGAAGGTCTATTAATGAAATATTTTCAAATCTGCCGAGCGTAGAATCACAACCCGGATTTGGTCCAGGGCTTACATTCTTAAACTCTATACCCATCTTGGGGGTTATGTACAAATAATCAGATCTCGTGATTTTGGTAACACATCCATTGGCATCTTCGGCCTCTATAATCATATCAAAATCTCCACCACTCTGATCAATAAAGCTATAGCAGAAATTAATGGGGAAGGTGGGATTGAGTGTATCAATTCTACCACCATCACTGAACAGATAAGTCATTCTAACAATGCTCGAACCTGCTATGGTAGTTGAATTGTCTTCGAAGCAGAAAACATTGTCTTCAAAGCACTGCGTATCTGGCACCAACAATTCCACATCAATATCTGGACTTGGTTCTATAGTAATGTCTAATTCTTTGACACAAGTACCTGCAGCTCCTACTCCCGTAAATTTGACTTTGTAGGTACCTGCCGTACTATAAGACTTACTTGGATTAGCAAGATTAGAGGTGGTAGCATCGCCAAATTCCCAAAGAATACTGGTTGTATTATAACCAGGTGAATTCTCAAAGAATCGGATGGGTTCATCCTCGCAATAGGTGGCCGATGTTCCTTTAGAGCCATCTCTTGCTTCTACTTGTGGGTTACATTGAGCCTGTACATCTGTACTAGCAAAAGCTAACACAGCCATAAATGCGGCCGGCAGTAACAGCTTAAAAAATGATGTTTTCATACTTTTTTGTTGATCTGATGTGTCTGTAGTCAAAAATCGCGTAAATGTAGCTTGATTCGTGCGCATATTCAAATTCCTTTATTGCTCTAATCTCGTTTTAAGGTGAGCTTAATGTTTTTATTGCTTATAGGTTCTCCTATTAACTTATAAGTGACTTTTACGGCATAAACGCCACTGGGACATTCTTTGCCGGTATTATCTATTCTTCCATTCCACCCTACTTTTGGGTCTTGCGTAGTAAAAACCCGCTGATTGTTCACAGGATCAAACACCTGTAGCACAAAGGATTCATAGTTGTCTATATCTACAAAATAGGTTTCGTTGTCGTTGTCGTTGTTTGGGGTAAAGATGTCAGGAGAACTAAAGTTACCTAAAGGCTTAATATCTAGTACTTGTTCTGACAAAAAGGTGCATTCACCTGAACGAGCCTCCACGGCTACATGTACCTTGCCCACTTTTAATATGGGCTGTATGCTCTGAGCGCTAGACAATTCTACGCCATCTATTAACCAGCGAACCACTTGAATGTCTTGGGCCAATGAAAGTAAATATTGCCCATTGTGCAGATTTTTAACCACTATGTTTAAGTCTACCTCTTGTACCTGAACAGGGAATTCAGAAAGGCCCAATGCAGATCTAAACTGCACCACATTCTTTCCGCCTTGAGTAAATCTGTGGCTCATTACCACTGAATTGGATTTAACTTTTTGACCGTTAACAAACCAATCTCCGGCTGTAGTTCCACTATTGAATGTTCGGGTTTCTCCTTTACAGCACTCCTTGGAAATAGATTGTATACTTACAGCAGAACGCGGATTGGGTTCTTCAGCGCTTGGCTGCTCCAAACCGGTGCCTGGCTGCTCCAATTCATTGGGCTCATTGTCTGTGGTAATTTCAGCTGCATCGCTTTCCGAGTCCGCCCTATCATTTACTCCTACTTCTTGATTGTCAGTATTCTGATTGCCGGCATTGCTGAAGTCCTCTAGCTGCTCTTGGTTTGGATTTTCTGCCTTAATACCTGTGTTTTCTTGCGCTGCTTTAGAAGAAGTATTGGTTTCATCGCTTTGGACCTTGGTCACATTGTCTTTGTAAAGCATAATGGCCGCAGTGGAAATGCCTCCCACAAAAAGAGCCACCTTAACCACATTGGTGATAGAACTAAAATAGGAGCCCAACTTGCTTAAAACTGTACTGGCCTGTCCTGCAGAAGCACCGCTCACGGCGGTCCACACTTCAGTGGGCGCTGGAACTTCCATTCCATCTAAGCCATCTTTTAATAGCTTTTCTAATTCTTCTATGTTTTTCAACTTCCCCATTAAAACCAATGTTTAAGCCATTCTTTCAATAGTTTTCGCCCCTTGAACAACTGTGATTTTGAGGTGCTTTCGCTAATCCCCAAATGATCTGCAATTTCTTTATGGCTATAGCCATCTATGCAGTACATATTAAATACTGTTCTATAACCCTGTGGCAGCTCCTTAACTAATTCCAAAATCTTTTTTGAATCCATAGTCTCAAGCTGCATCTGAGAAGCAAAAGCCGGTACCTGTATATTTACATCATCTATGTCTTTATGAAACTTTCTCTTTCGGATTTGCTCTATACTGGTATTTACAAAAATCCTGCGCAACCATCCTTCAAAACTGCCAGTGAAGGCATATTTTGAGATATTTCTAAAGATTTTTATAAAGCCTTCTTGTAAGGCATCTTTAGCGTCGTCGGGGTTTCCCATATATCTTAAACAGATAGCGTACATCTTCGCTGAATAGTTGTCATACAGCCCTTTCAGGGCCTGCTCATCTCCTTTTTGACAAGCTTCTATCAATCTTCTTTGCAAATCACTTTCACTTGAATTCATAGAAGGAGATGTATGGTAGACGCTATGAGCACAGGCATGGTTGCCCGTGAAACTACAATTTTTTTACATGATACTTCTCATGCAAGTATTCCTTCAAGTTTTCGGCGTAATATCGAATGGCTTCAACCGGTTCTACTACTTCTGATTCGTTTAGGCCATTCACAATTCTTTTGAACTGCAAACTCACCACCTTTTGCTCTGCATTGGCAATGAACTTTCCGTAAAATAGATGAAAATTGAGGTGTGCCAATTCTTCGAAAAACATGGACAAATTCCCCTCTTCTGGATACTGGCAAATAGGTGCAACAATTTGAAAGATACCGGCCTTTTGTTCTCGGTCAAAATACTGCCATTGAGAAGACACTTCTGGCTGCCAAATGTCTACATAGAGTTCTGCATTTTCAGAACCTATAATGTATTCGCCTTCATTCTCGCAACGCGTTTGTTCAGGACTTAATTTGAAGTGCCTTAGAGAAGACTCAAAAACCGAAATGGCTTCTTTGATTTGCATGGGGCAAAAAAAGCCTACTAGTGTCTATCTGCCAAACCTTAATCGCTCGCCTTTTTTACTTTCGTTAAAGCGGCCTTCTGAATAGGCCAAATGCCCAGATACCAAAGTGTGTTCAATGCTGTGGTCAAATGTTCGTCCCTCCAATGGGCTCCAAGCGCATTTATAATGAATATTGCTTTTTTCTACCCGATGGGGTTTAGGACTAAGCACTACTATATCCGCCCAATATCCTTCTCTTAAATAGCCGCGATCCACTATCCTAAAAAGCTCCGCCGGAGCATGACACATTTTTTCTATGGCTTTCTCCGGGCTAATTCTACCTTCTTTGGCATGCTGCAACATGAGCTGCAAACTGTGCTGCACCAAAGGCAATCCGCTGGGAGCCTTCAAATATTTTAGCTCTTTTTCTTCCCAGAGGTGTGGTGCGTGATCGGTGGCAACAACATCCAGTATGTCATTGTTTAGTGCATCCCAGAGAGCCAATCTGTCGTTCTCGCTTTTAATGGCTGGATTGCATTTGATCAAACTGCCTAACTGCTCGTAATCACTGCTGTTAAAGCTAAGGTGATGTACACAGACTTCGGCCGTGATTTTCTTTTCAGAAAGGGCTATATCGTTTCTGAAAAGTTGCAATTCATCTGCTGTAGTCAAATGCAAAATATGCAGCCTTGAGCCGTATTCCTTGGCCAAACTCACGGCTAAAGAGCTTGATTTATAGCAAGCCTCGTGGTTCCTGATTTCAGGATGAGCGCTCATGGGAATATCTTCGCCATATTTGGCTACAAAAGCCGCTGTATTGCTCCGTATGATCTCTTCGTCTTCACAATGCGTGGCAATGAGCATTTGGGTAGATGAAAAAATAGCTTTGAGGCTGTCTACACTGTCTACCAACATATTGCCCGTGCTTGAACCCATAAAAAGCTTAATGCCACATACAGTTTCTGCATTGGTTTTCAAGATTTCTTCCAGGTTGTTATTGGTGCCTCCCATAAAGAAAGAATAATTAGCCAATGACACTTCTGCCGCCCGCTGATACTTGTCTTCTAATAAGTCTTGAGTTACGGCTTGTGGCACTGTATTGGGCATTTCCATATAAGAAGTAACACCACCAGCTACCGCTGCTTTTGCTTCTGTATAAATTTCCGCTTTATGGGTATAACCGGGTTCCCTAAAGTGCACTTGGTCATCTATTAGGCCTGGAACAACCAGCATGCCTTGGGCCTCAATTACTTGGTCGGCAGATCTAGAAATGCCCTGTTTAGAAATCTCCGCAATGCGGCCATTTTCTACATAAATATCTGCAACGAAGCGCTGGCCTTCGTTAATTAACTCTCCGTTTTTGATTAGAATTGAAGCCATAAATGCTCGACAAATTTAATATACGGGTCTACGGTTTGCTTGTAAAAGACAATAAAATATTGCTTAGCCAAGAGCGGATCGATCAAAGGCAGATGCTAAAATTTCCCGGAGGAGGTTTGAAATTTGGTGAGGGATTAAAAGATGCACTTCTAAGAGAATTTACTGAAGAGCTTCAGCTATCCATAGCTAAAATGGAACAACTTTATACTTCTGACGATTTCATACAAAGCAGCTTTAGAAGCAATGAACAGGTAATTGCTATCTATTATAGGGTGTGGACTAACGAATCTCTCACACATTTTAGAAGCACTCAAAAAACGGCCTATGGCAAACGAAATTTCCTGGAATTTTCATGGCGAGAATTAAAACATGACTTGGCCGAGGAATTGAGTTTTGATACCGACAAGCAAGCGCTCAACAAGCTTTTATATTCCCTTAATAAAGTGGATGGACCGTCCCCTTGAGGCTGCGTTTTTTGCCATCGCAACCAAAATATTCTGAATAGTATAGATAGGTCTCTTGAGCTACCAATTTGCCCTTATAGGTACCATCCCAATTTGAAGTGCCACTTTCTCTGGAATCGAATACTTT
>JAHEKB010000121.1 GCA_024638525.1 Bacteroidota bacterium | reverse complement strand
ATGTAAGCACTTCGGCATAGGGCTTCAAAGGTATTTTGCCCGGCAAGGGTACCGTGAATATTACATTGGCCAAGAGTCTGTCAGATTGACCCAGTACGCCTACAAAGCGGGAGTTAGCGCCCCGCGTTTGAATCTGATTGCGAAACATCCCCTCTCCGGCGTTGCGATGCACACTCAATTCATCAAAGCGATAATCTGCATACATGGCTCGGTTTCCAGTATAGCTGATGGGCAATTTGAAATACCCATCTTCTGGCCCTTCAATCAAATAGGCTGCAAATACTCTAATATTAAGAGGTTTGTTTTTTATTCCAATATCAGTGTTCAATTCCAGATTCGCAGAAATTTTAGTGTGATCGCTTTTCTTATCTGTTTCACCGGTTAGCGGGAAACTGAAGATGGTATCCTGTCCCATGATAGCGGTATCTTCCCTGCCCTCATAAATTCGAGTGCTGGTTCTACCGTGCTCAATCTCAATGCTGAAAGCATAGGAGTTTAGCTTTCTCTTGTTTTCTAATGTATAGCTGGCTACAAAAAACTGCCATGGCTCCAATGATGAATAATTGGGATTTAAACTCGCTATTCGATCTGCCTCGAGATCAAAGTTTGGATCAAAAGCCATTCGGATATACTTGAGTCCAATGGTCCTTTCAATAGAACTTCTCATGCTACTCTTAGGCAAGTGAATATTGACAAAAGGTTGAAATTTCAGGTAGTTGTATTGTCTATAGCCCAATTGAGACCATGAAAACTTTTGTGCTTCTAGTCCTGCCTCTACATACGATGCCTGACCCGCAAGCGGTTTAGTCCATTGCAGGTGAGCCAGACCGTTAATCTGTTTATTCTTGAAGCTATAAAATGGAACCAAGTGGTAGTTAAATCTCTTATTGCTAAATGTATAGTTATGTATAAGGAGTCCGGCCATCCATTTATCGTATGAATTCCAAGCAAAAGCAGGGAGAACAAAGATCTCACGCTCAGCTTTGTGATCCTTACCTATCCCGAGTTTTACTCGGGCTACACTCCGAAGTGCGTCATTGTTGGCAAAGAAATCGGAGGTATTGCCATCCTGGTCTATAATCACTTGTTCGTAGTCTGCAAAAGGAGGATCAACCTTTACCTCAGATCCCGGTTCAGCCATAGCCCAAACAGTCTCTGTCGTTTGCCCTTTGGCAAAAACCACGGGAATCGGTGCTGCTATCTTTCCCTTATTTACGGCATAGATGTTACCGCCCTGTCTCTTGACCTTATAATCCAGTGCCCGTTCTGAATTCAAAAGTCCATCAAAAAACCAACTCAAATCTTCACCCGTAGAAGCCTCAAAGCTATTTTTCATATCATTGGGCAAGGGGTGTTTGAATTTCCATTGCTCATAGTATTGCTGCATGGCTTGATGAAATCGCTCTTCTCCCAAATAACTGTAGAGGTGTTTAAAAGCCCTAGCTCCCATTCCATAAACACTCAAGCCGTAATTCATGGATGTAAAATCCATGGAATGATCGCCTATTGCCTGATGTTCAGAAGTCAATAAGTTGTCCTTGACCAGGTAGTTCATTACATTATCCTCTAAACTACTGGATGTAATCTTGCCTACTGAAGCAGTGGCCATACCATCGTAGAAACTGTTGATCGATTCATCCATCCAAGGATAAACCCGCTCATTATTTGCCAGTATTCCGTAAAACCAATTGTGACCCACTTCGTGAACGATCACTTCTTCACTCATGATATCGCAGAGGGTGATCATTGGATATTCCATCCCTCCACCCGCTTTCAATTCACCATTGACAACCGTCGCATGTGGGTAAGGATATGGACCCACTTTATCCGAGTAGTATTCCAATGCCGTAGCAATGTGATTTAAATGCAAGTTAGCTGGATCATAGGCCACCACGCGAGTAATTACATTCTTGCCTTCAATTTCAACGCTTGATTCTTTAATGTTGAATTTCTTAGAAGCAAACCAGGCAAAATCGTGGACATTTTCAGCGGAATACTCCACCGTCTTTCTATCCAGAGCACTCGGGGGTACAGAGTCCTTATCAATTTTTAAAGGATAGTCTTTTCTGTTCTCATTGAAAGCAATCTCTTCTGGATCTGTAGTTGTTCCTGTAGCTGTCAATACATAGTTCTCCGGCAGGTTGATTCGAACAATAAATTTTCCGAATTCCGAATAGAACTCACCCTGATCCAAATAAGGCATGGTATTCCAACCGTTTGCGTCATAGACAGCTGGCTTGGGATACCACTGTGTGATGTAGTAATCTTGACCTTCATGACCTAATCTTGAAAACACTTTGGGTATGTCCAGCATAAACGGCGTCTCTATGACTATGGATTGTCCACTTTCAATGGGCTGATTTAAGAGGAGCTTTGCGATCTCTTGATGTTCACTGAACTCATGTATAACTTCTTTGTCATCCACTTTAAAACTCAAGCCGGTCAAGGCTCCACGCTCTTCTTGCTGGCTGTAGTGGAAAGTAGTCTTTCCATTTTCCAAATGTTGACGAGCAAACGCCGTTCTGCTGTTTTGATATGCATTGGGCCAGAGGTGAAAGTAGATTGCATCAAGAGAATTAGGACTGTTGTTGGTATACATCACTCTCATTTGAGCATTGATTGTGTGATCAACATCATTGAGATCGACATCAATTACATAAGAGAGTTCTTGTTGCCAGTTACTCTGTTCCAAACTCTGAGCGTTGAGTCCAAAGCTGACGGAAATGCCTAGAATGATAAGGAGTAAGTTCTTCATGCGGAAAATATGTTAGCAAAATAAAGATTTTCGCCATTATTGCACCGACTTAGAAATCAACAAAAACCTAGTTTTGTTAGGAAGAGAGTACTAAATGGATCACGACGATTTTTTCAGCGAAGAATTATACCACAAAGCCAAGAAATTCGAAAGTAGATTAGCAAGCGGAGAATCATTTTTCTACGACACCGATGAACTCGAAGAGTTGATCGAATTCTACATTGAGACAGAGGAGCTGTCCAAGGCTTGGAGTGCCATTAGTTACGGCATGGAACTCTATCCCTATGAGAACTATTATCAAATTAAGCAAGCAGAGGTGCTTCTAAACCGCAAAGAGATCAAACAGGCTATTAAACTGCTTGAGGAAGCCCAACTCAGAGAACCCAATAATGCTGAGATCAGCAAATTATTAGGAGACGGCTACAACCTCAGTATGCAGTATAAAAGAGCCATCGATCATTATCAGATAGCCTTTAAGGCAGAATTTGAAATGGACGAAGTTTTGCTGCAACTCTTGCGTTTAAACTTTATGCTTAACCGAGCAGATAAAGCCATCAGTTATTTGAGCGAATCTCCCGAGAATAAATATTTGGCGGATACGATAGTTCCAGAAGTGGTCAAACTACTGATTGATTTCCAACAAACTCCTCAAGCCATTCCTTACCTGAGAAGGGTTATCGATAAATTTCCATATACCTATTCCGCATGGTACTTCATGGGTTATTGTTTTCAAAAAATGCAAGAATACGAGAACGGTATTGACGCCTTTGAGTACTGTATTGCCATTGATGAACATAACTCCATGGGGCATCTTGGAAAGGGTAACTGCCTAATGGAATTGGGAAAGTTTGAAGAAGCTGTGGAGCAGTTCAATCAGGCACTTGACAACGATGCCACAGATGCTGAAGTATACTGCAATATTGCGGAGTGCTACGAGCACATGAGCAATCTGAATACGGCCAAATATTTCTATCTCAAAGCCTTAAAATTAGACAAGAATTTATCGGATGCCTATTATGGATTGGGGTTGATCTACAAAAAGCAAGAAAGGTATAGAGAAGCGGAAAAGAACTTGGTCAAGGCAATTGATTTAGATCCTTTTGAATGCCTTTATCATATTGAATTGGCAGAGATTTATCTCCTCCTGGACAAAGACGAGCGTTGCTTTCACCATTATCAGAAAGCCATGGAAATTGATCCAAAGACCATTGAAATTGCCCTGGACTATGCTCAAGCCATGGTGCATTTCCAAGAATCTGAACATGCTGTAAGTCTGTTGCTTCAGCAGATTAAATTGGGTTTATCTGATTATCGATTTTACTATAGATTGTCGTCTTATCTTTTTCAAATGGGAGAATATGAATCGGCATATAACCATTTGCACGAAGCACTCAAGATCAAACCAGAGGAGTACATGCTGCTCTTTGAATATGCCCCTTTTACCGAGGACAATGAAACTGTTACAAATATTATAGATTTGTACCTCTTAAAATAAGCATGATCAATCCCGAATTTAACCTCAAGAATCTTCCTAATAGAACTCAAAAACCTCGCGAAAGCGGCCTGACCATGGTCATGGATAAAGGCTTGAGCCTCAGAGAGGCTGAAGACTTTATCTCCGTTTCAGGAGAATACACTGATTTGATTAAACTGGGCTTTGGAACCTCGGTTGTAACACCCAACATCAAAGACAAAATCAAGCTTTATCAAGAGGCAAAAATCCCGGTTTATTTCGGTGGAACACTCTTTGAAGCTTACATAATAAGAGGACAGTTTGACGAATACCGAAAGCTCTTAGATCATTTTGATTTAGCGCATGCAGAAGTATCTGACGGAAGTATAGAGATCTCAGAAGAAGAAAAATGCGGCTATATCCGTGCCTTGGCAAAAGATATAACGGTTTTGAGTGAAGTGGGCTCTAAAGATACAGACAAAATCATCCCACCTTATAAATGGATCAATATGATGGAGGCGGAAATTGATGCCGGAGCATGGAAGGTTATAGCAGAGGCTAGAGAAAGTGGAACGGTTGGAATCTTTAGAAAATCAGGCGAGGTTAGATCGGGATTAATTGAAGAGATTTTGACCAAAATACCTCAAGAGACCATACTCTGGGAAGCTCCACAAAAAGTTCAGCAAGTCTGGTTCCTCAAGCTCTACGGATACAATGTAAACTTAGGTAACATTGCTACCAATGAGGTAATACCATTGGAGACCCTTCGCTTGGGTATAAGAGGTGATAGCTTTAATTTCTGGCGCTAGTACTGTACAATAGGCCTTCTTATCAAGGTAATGGTGCTAGGCAAGAGGGCGTCTTGCTCTGAAGATGACAATACGACAATCACGACATATGTAGCGTTATCCTGAACTCTAAATGGCAAATCCATACTTCTTGAATTTGTCGAATCACTGAGCGATGTCAAAGGTTGGTATTGTATATCCAATACACTCATCGAAGCAAATGCCCTGTCGTTTTCATGATCTAGATTAAAAATATAGTCATAGCCCTTTTCCGCAGGAAACTCAAACTGGTAGGTTCTGCCACTTTGAAGTTGAATCTCTTGACTTCTGACATAATCCCATTTTATGTTTGGATTGACTTCCAAAACTTGAGCATTTGCACTGTATAAAAGTAGAGCCGTGAAGGCCAATAGGATTTTCCTCATTTCTATTTAACGTTCTTCTGCGTAGCTTGTTGCTTTGCAGTCTTTAAACGTTGCATATGCTTGAGGCGTTGCCCGAAGTCCAGACAAACTTTGAAAATATTGTAGTAATCTTTGTTAAAACTAACTCTGTCCATAGCCCTATTAAAAGGCACAAGATACAAAAAATTACTTTGTCAGTAAAGTGTCATGATAACTTTTGACAACTGTGCGTAGATCTCTTTTAGTTGAGGGTCATCAATCATGTTAATATGATCTTGAATAACCTTCTGGTCTTTTCGTCTCGCTGGTCCGGTTTGCACATCAAGCGGCATTTCACCCCTCAACCTTAAAGCCGTTTCGTAAATGATGGGCTTGAGCAGATCGAATTCCAGATTCTTGCCTTCCAAATAGCGCTGTGCAGAACTGTACATCAAGTTGCTGAAGTTATTTGCAAAAACCGCAGCTAAATGATAATGCTTTCTTTGCTCCGAGCTTTTTAAACTCACCGAATTAGATAGGCTCTGAGCCATATTCATAAGCGTTCGTTCTGCTTGTGCATCGGAAGCTTCTATGAGCAATGGAACTTCTCTAAAATCTTTTAGTTGCCTTTTGGTGAAGGATTGCAGTGGATATAGCACCCCATAGTGAAATGCCGATTCTTTTAAACCCTCCATAGCAAATGGTCCGGATGTATGGCAAAGAGTAAGGCTAGCGGGTAAATTCAATCGAGATAGCACCTCTTGGTAGTGATCATCTTTAATGCTGATGATGATAAGATCAACCCTTTCGTTGATCTGACTTAACTGAGTGCCGTAGAATGCACCAAATTTGCTCGCCAATGCTTTGGCGTGTTCTTCATTTGGAGAAATGATCTGATCAATTTGGTGACCTTCCTTATCCATGGCATGTGCCATGTTCCATGCCACATTTCCACTTCCAATGAATGATACCTTATACTGCACTTTTTAGTTCCAAACGCTGATAGGCCGCTACTCCAAACCCTATGACCATGAGTATCGTGCCTAACCACAACAAATTTATATAAGGAAAGATGATTCCTTTCATTACGATATATTTGGGCTGAGGTTTGGTTTCTGAGATCTCCAAGAATGCCGCTGGTCCATCTTCAAGCGGCCTGATTTCAAATGTGAAGCTCAATCCCGCCTCAACTACTTCTTGTTTAATAGAGAAGTAGGTATCTCTCATGAGCACATAAACTGGACTGGCTTGATATGTTCTTTCTCCACGCACTATAGTCAACATGGCCCTTGCTAAAGTAGCATCTTTCAATTCTTCGTTATCTGTGCTTTGCTCAACACCATGAAAAATCACCAATCCATTATTGGTCTCAATACTGTCTCCTTTTTCAATTCTGTATTCTTGAGTATTGGTCCAAGCTGTGCTATCCGGAGGTTTAGGCAGAGCAGTGATATGAGTATAGACATCATAGCTTAGGTAGTGCCTGGTATCTGGATTTGGCATTAGACCTTCGCTAGAACTAATCTGTGTGTTGGGATAAAGGGTAAACTCTTCCTCCCCTGAAATACTCTTATAATTGACTTTGAAATAGATGTCATCTCCGCTGGCTGAATCGCCTTGATATGTCACCATATAGTCTCCCAATCTCTCTGGTTGCCCCTTGATCAACATCATATTTTCTCTTCTGGCTTCTTCATCAAAATTGGCCATACTTCCGGCAAAATCTGCAGTGATTACTCTCTTCTTGGATGAGGAGACCAATAC
>JAHEKB010000120.1 GCA_024638525.1 Bacteroidota bacterium | reverse complement strand
GCTTGTCGTTGTCCTTAACATCATCTTGATATCTGTAGTTGGGAGTCTCTATTTCTGCATAGAATTTGTTTTGAGTAGCATCTGTTGCTGTCCATCGCGGTGCGGGTAAGTGAATAGTATCCTTTTCCTCAAATGCCAACTCACCTTCCCAAAAATAGCTGTTCTCTAAACCACCAACAGGGCCGTAATGGATTTTTGCCGAGCTTAGAATTCCATGGCTGTTATTCTTAATTACTACGATTGGATTTCCACAGCTTGGATTCCAACGGCTGAAATCTGCAAAATTGTTAGGAGCAATAATCTCATTCATTTCTACATCAAAGGCGTGTTGGTCTTCTCCATAAAAAAAGAGCTGAGTGGTAATGCTATGGCTCGCACCTCCACTTCCGCTTAAGCTGTAGGGTTCAATATCAATGTCAATCTCGACAGAATCCCCCTTCAAATAGTCTGTTATCTCAAATCGCTGTTCCCGAACCACATCTCCTGGGCACCAATTGCCTCTTGAAAAAATCCAAGTTCCACCCTGAGGTGATACAGCCACTGTGCCGCAATCATCTCGCCACATCCTGTGGGTAAATCTCTGTTGACCATTGACCTTGACATAATAATCCCGATCACAGAACTCGGCACAGCCTGTTCCTGAATTTGCGCCATGACCCGAAACGATCACTTTCAATTGAGCTTGAGTTGCTCCTTTGGGTATGGCCACTTTAACCGCCGGTATTACATTAGTTTCGAATTGCTGGCTGTTTTGATATCCCCCGCCTCTGGTGTAAATATTTTCTAAACCCACCACCTTTCTCTGAGGACTTCCTTCGATAAAAGCAAATGTGATGGTGGCACCAAATCCACTGCTCCACCCGTTGTATTTGGTTCTTATCCTGACGCTGTCAACTAGATAATCGGCATAATCCGTTACATCGTAAACAAATGTGTGTTTCCAACTGCTGTCATATCCAGCTGTTCTATAGGCTCCATTTCTATAATTCATATATGAACCATAAGGTGTGATATAACGACCCAATTCATAAGGTTCAACTACATTAAAAACACTCCAAGTGGTGTCCACCACCAATGGAGAAGTGCTCAGGGTATCAAGGGATGCTATAGTACTGTCTTTAGAGCCAGGTTCATGCATGATATAAGTGAGCACATCATAGTCCCAATCACTGCAACCGGTCGTGGCACAACTCAAAGTGTAATACATCAGTACACGTCGATACTGTTTTCCTTCCGTAGGGAAATTGGCAGTTCGATCATAGCTTTCGTGCCATACCATATTAACTCTGTCATGAGAGGTTACGAATAAGGTATCTGCTGAAGCAGTCCATGCGTAAGACGATAGAATAGAGAAGAGGATAAAAATTCTTTTCATAAAGCGGCCGCTAAGATAAGCCATAAATACACTATATTAGAGCTCATATTAAAGCAAATGAAAATGAAGAAATTGATTCCTTTGGTTTTGATGTTGGCAATCTTTGTGATTGCCTCATGCAACAATGCAGAGAAAAAAGCTCTTGAAGAAAAACAAGAGTCTGAAATTGAAAAACTTGATAGTTTGAGCGGAGTTCTTGAGCAATCAAAATCCGAGCTTGAAGCTTTGGGAGAAGAATTAAAAGAATTGGACAGTTTAATTAACGATCTAGACGAATGAAAAATTTAATCACATTATTGATTTTACTGTTTCTTGGTTCAGCAGCAGTAGCACAATCAGATAAAGGAAAAGAGAAATCTAAAAAAGCCAAAGAGAATAAAGAGCTAAAGGCCAAAGAACAAAAGAAAGCAGACGATAGCGAAGACTACGAGGATGAGGATTCAGAGGATGATGACGAAGAAGAAAAGGCCAAAGGCAAGGATAAAGAAAAGAAGCAGAAAGACAAGAATCCAAAGAAGGAGCACAGTGATCGCCGCGTAGGTTCAGAAGGTCATCCAGGAAAGCACTTAGGACAAATTAAAAAGTCTCAAAGTGTAGAAGAAGCTGAAGAACAATACGAAGAATCTGTCGAAGAAGCAGAATCCGAAGTAGAGAAAACGGTGGAAATCACGGATAGAATCAAAGAAAGGGTTCGCAAAAGAAGAGAGGAAATGGAGCGAAAAAGAGAAGAAGGAGAAATTAGCGAAGAGGAGTATGAAGAGGAAGAAGTACGCGTTCAAGAAATGGAAGAAAAGGTGAATAAAGTTGAAAAACGCGTCAGAGAGATTAAAGAACGAATAAAGGAAGCTGAAGAAGCAGAAGAAACTGAATCAGAGAACTAGTTCTTTGCTTTTTTACTAAAGTAGACTATACCTGCTATTCCGAGTAGAACAAAAATCAATGAAATCATTTCAGCTTGGGTGAATTCAATCCCAGCTAATTGATATTTACTGTTTACTCGAATCTTCTCAATAAAAAAGCGTTCTACACCTGAAAAAATCATATAGATGCTAAAGAGAACCCCACTCGCTTTGACTTTCTTACGGATAGACCATAATACTACAAAAAGTGCAAGCGCCATGACAATCTCGTATAGTGGCGTTGGCCAAACTGGATTTTCTAAAGTAACGCCTAAGACATTATTGGGATAGTCGTATGCCCAAGCCCAGTCTGGAAGCCATGAAAGACTTTCGGGTTTTGGATTGAGATTCTCTACACCCCAATCTCCGTCGCCGCTAAAGTGACAGCCCATGCGGCCGATACCATAGGATAACATCATTGCAGGCGCACCAACATCCAACATTTGGTGCCATTTTATCCCGTACTTATTGGCATACCACAATACGGCAATACCTCCAAAGATCAAACCTCCAAAAAAGGTCAAACCACTAAATGGTTCGGTCAGCGCTCCCACTGGATCAGCCATGAAGTCATCCCAATACTCCAAGTGGTGAAAAATTTTAGCTCCGAGAAATCCTGCGCCTGCAGCTAAAAGCGTGATATTTCCCATGAGTTGATAGGGATGCACGGTGATAGGACCAGGATTCTCTTGGCGATCCTGATTTTTATTTAGATACCACTTGTATGCTGTAAAGGCTATGGCTAAAACCAAGCCCCAGATTATGGATCCTTCGCCAGACAGTAAGAACGATTGAGGGTCATCAGATATATCCGAGAAATTGAAGACCATATAGACCAATTTCCAGCCGAGTACAAATCCTAAAAGTGCGTTACTGATGTATTCCCAGCTTCCGCCTGTTTTCTTTGCAGGAACTTCTTTTGCTTGTAATTCGCCGTCTTCTTCCTTTCTTTTAAACTCGGCAATCATTGCCCAATTTGCCGCTATAAATGCAAGTGCGACAAAAAAGCCGAAGGTCATAATGATCTTTAAAAAAGGAAGATCCCAACCAAAGAGATCTTTGAATGCTTCGTATAAAGTTGGATACATGGGTATTTCGCTGCTGCGAAACTAATGGATAGAAGGGTGATTCCGAATGGGAAATCAAATTCTTGAGCTGAATCATGAATAGTGATTACTGGAAACCCATTGCCTGAGCCGAAAACAGAATTCCGCCACTGAATATTATGAAAACAATCGCAACTTCCGTTGAGTTGCTAACTGATAACTGTATCTGCTACTTAACCAGCTCGCGCATGCTCATAAGAATATCCTCTCCCGCTGAATACAAACCATCCCTTTCAATTCTGTACTTGTACTCGTAGAACTGTCGACCCATTCCTAAGTTCACCGGAAGTTCTACCAACTGACTGGCGACATTCTCTGCAAAATCCATCAGCAACAGCTGACTCAATTCTGCACAATAGATGGCCATGTGGTCAATCACTTCGTCTCGCAGTACGGAAGCTTTTAAAGGATCGAATTTGGAAGCATGGGTAAAAGTCTTGACAGACTTCTTGCTAGTAGTTGTGATTTTAGTCTTGTAGGTCATTGTACTTTGTATTAATCAAAGCCAAGACCAAAACCCTCAATCCTAAATATTTTGAACACAACTTACTGATTTACAGAAGTATATATGCAAATTGTGATAAAATGACGATATTCTCCTTAATAGAGTTTAGTCTCTTTTTTAGAATTGAGTCTATTTTTTAGACCAATTGGCGAGCTTCTGCTTTGGCGAATCCATCAGCATCTATGTGCTCAAAACGGAGTCGTTCCAAGCTATTGATTCTCTCCGGATCAAACTCCCTCCTAAACCTCAAATAGTTCTCAGAAAATCCATACATCAGTCCTCCATCTTGTGGCTCAGATTCCCATAGAACTTCACATTCCATATTGAGCTGTGATTCATAAAAGTGACGCTTCTTCTTCTCCGACAGATTTCTAAGCTGTTTTGCTCGAACATTCTTATCCGATTTACTAAGCTTGTTTGCCAATTTGACTGCTGTGGTATTTTTCCTTTCGCTATAAGGAAACACGTGCAGATAGCTCACATCTAAATTCAAGATAAAATTATATGTGTCAAGGAAATGCTCCTCGCTTTCACCTGGATAGCCCACAATCACATCTGCGCCTATGCATGCATATGGCATGCGTTTCTTTATTCTTTCTACGCGGTCAACATACAAATCGCGCAAATACTTGCGACGCATCTTTTTCAATATTTCGTCATTTCCGCTTTGAAGTGGGACATGAAAATGCGGAACGAACTTCTTTGATTGCGACACAAAATCGATAATTTCATTGCTCAACAGATTCGGCTCAATACTACTTATTCTGTATCGTTCAATCCCTTCTACCTCATCTAAGGCAGAAATCAGATCTAGTAGGCTTTCTTCAGTTCCTTGTCCAAAATCTCCAATATTTACACCTGTTAGAACCACTTCTTTGACTCCCGTTTGAGCAACTTCACGTGCCTTTTCTAGCGTTTGCTCAATATTGGCAGACCTGCTCTTACCTCTTGCCAAGGGGATGGTACAAAAACTGCAGAAGTAATCACAACCATCCTGAACCTTTAAAAAGCTCCTGGTCCTATCGCCAAAAGAAAAAGCAGCTTGAAAATCCTGAACCTCCTTTATGTTACCTTCAATGACTCTAGTTTCAATTCTCTTCTTTAACGCTCCAAGATGCTGGACCAAATTGAATTTCTCCTTGGCACCCAATACCATATCCACACCTTCAATCTCCGCTATTTCTTTTGGTTTTAATTGGGCATAGCAGCCAATTATCACCACAAAAGCTTCTGGATTTCTCTTCAGAGCATGCCTGACCGTAGTTTTGCATTTCTTGTCGGCATTTTCAGTAACCGAGCAGGTGTTGATCACATATAGATCTGCAACTTGATCAAAGTCAACTCTTAGGAAGCCCTCTCCTTCCAACTGACGAACGATGGAACTGGACTCAGAAAAATTGAGTTTACAACCCAGGGTATGAATAGCAACGGTAGTCACGGCCGGCAAAGATAATAATAGAGTAATTAGGCTTTGGCCAAAGTGAATTCAAAAGTTGATCCCACGCCTCTTTCACTTTTGACATTTATGGTCTGCTCATGTGCTTCAACGATATGTTTGGCGATGCTCAAGCCCAAGCCGGAGCCCCCTTCTTCCCTGTTTCGATGGCTGTCAACCCTGTAAAACCGGTCAAACAATCTGTTCAGATGCTCTGTTTCAATACCCGCGCCATCGTCGCTGACTTTAACTAGAATTTGCTTGTCCATGGATGAACAGTTGACCTCTACCTGTCCATCCTTTTTACCATATTTTATGGCGTTGACAACCAAATTAATCAAAACTTGTCTGATGCGTTTATAATCCGCTTTGACAGCAGTAGACCTGAGGCCGGTTTTGGTAAAAATCAATTTAACTTGCCGGCTTCTAGCCATGGAATCAATAACTTCAAAAACCTCAGTTACCAATTCACCAAAATCAAATTCTTCAATATTTAACTTGAATTTTCCCGATTGAAATTCCGATATTGAAGTGAGCTCTTCGACCGTTTCAGCCAATCTATCAATTCCCCTTGCTGCCTTCTTTAAAAACTTCCTGTTTACATCGGTATCTTCCAAGGCTCCGTCTAAGAGTGTATGTATATAACCTTGAACATTGAAAACAGGTGTCTTGAGTTCATGCGAGACATTGCCAATAAATTCACGCCTAAACTTCTGCTGTTCTTTTAGCTCTAAAATTTCCTTCTTATTGTCTTGCATCCAAGCTAACACCTCTTCACTTACATCGCTAATGGGGTCAGAAAGTGGATTATTCAGCAGCTTTAGCATCTTTTTGTCTTTGGCTTTGAAGCGGTAAATGTTTTGATAAATCATCATGATCTTCTGTTGAATGAAATACTGAAGGAGTAGGTAGAATAGGAAAAAAGATACCACTAGATTAATAGCGCTCACCACACCGACCACATACCAATTTTCAGAAAACAGAAGCAATAATGTAGCAACGACCAAGGTCGAAATAATACTTGAAAACAGGGCGATAAACCCTGGACTAGGGCTTCTTCTCACGCTTCAAATTTATAACCAACCCCCTTGATCGTTTTGATTTTTTTATCCCCGATTTTTTCTCGGATCTTTCTGATGTGGACATCAATCGTCCTATCCACCACATATACATCATCTCCCCAGACTTTGCTCAAAATGGATTCTCTAGTAAACACCTTGGCAGGCTTTGAAGCCAATAGGTACAACAATTCAAATTCTTTCTTGGGCAAGTTCAGGTCTTTCTCGTCCACGCTCACTGTATAAGTGGCGCGATTGATCACCAGACTACCAAGCACAATACTTTGATCGTCCTCATCTTTATTCTTTTCTCGTTTGAGGATGGCCTTTACCCGGCTCAGTAGAAGTTTGGGCTTAATGGGTTTGGCTATATAATCATCTGCTCCTGCATCGAAACCTGCCAATTCCGAATATTCTTCGCTTCTAGCAGTTAGAAAGACCACATATATTCCCGAATAATCTGGATTCTCTCTGATCTTTGAACAGCATTCTATACCGTCCATCACCGGCATCATAATGTCCAGTAAAATCAGTGTTGGATCAAATTGCGAAATTTTGTCAAGCGCTTCCTGACCATTCCTCGCTGTAGCACAAGTGTATCCTTCCTTTTCAAGATTGTACTTCAACAAATCAACAATATCCTTTTCATCATCTACAATAAGAATACGTGCGCTCATCTGTTGCAAAGTAATATGAGTTGAACCAAACTAACCTTATGCCTTTGTTAAGAGAATATTAAAAGCTCTTGAGCTATTCTCTGTCTAGCAGATATTCAAGCTCCGCTT
>JAHEKB010000119.1 GCA_024638525.1 Bacteroidota bacterium | reverse complement strand
TCCCTGACAATCAAGTAGATCTAAACGTGTAGAAGGCGCTTCCTATTCCAATTCGGACCCGGGTTCGACTCCCGGCAGCTCCACTTTCACTCTGCGTAGCCTTGGCGTAGGGGGGTTTTTTAATCTCTAAATATCTTTGGATATTGTGCGACTAAAACCAAACCTCAGCCGCGCTGTTTTTTATTAGGGGCTAACACAATCCATTAAAGCAATGAAAATCTTACTCACCGGAGCAACCGGATATATCGGTAAAAGGCTCTTGCCTCATTTGGTGAAGGATGGACATCATGTCTATTGTGCGGTGCGTGACAAAGACCGATTTAACCCCTCTTCTTCTCTTACCCATAGCATTACAGTGCTGGAGATGGATCTATTGGATTCCGACTCTCTGGAGAAGATTCCAAAGGACATAGATGTGGTTTACTACCTGGTTCATTCTATGAGTTCTACCACGGACTATCAGCAGATGGAGCAGCGCTGTGCTGTGAATATGCGTGAGGCTCTTAGGGCAACACAAGTGAAACAATTGATCTACCTCTCCGGTATAGTGAATGAAGATGTACTTTCAAAACATCTAGCATCGCGTAAAAGAGTTGAAGATGAACTTGCCCAAGGGGATTACGGATTTACTTGCCTGAGGGCAGGCATCATCATAGGTTCGGGAAGTGCCTCATTTGAGATTATGCGAGATCTAGTTGAAAAACTACCTCTAATGATTACTCCCAAATGGTTATTGACCAGATGTCAGCCCATTGCTGTGTCCGATGTAATCCAGTTCTTAACCGCTAGCTTATTGGCAGAAGAGACCTATGGGCATTCTTTTGATATTGGTGGAGATGAGGTCTTGACCTATAAAGAGATGCTTTTGGCTTTGGCTAATGTACGTAAACTCAAAAGACGTATATGGACCGTTCCAGTAATGACCCCCAGACTGTCGAGCTACTGGCTTTATTTCGTAACATCCATTTCATACAGCTTGGCCACCTCATTGGTAGACAGTATGAAGGTAGAAGTGGTATGCAAAGACCAGTCATTAAAAAAAATGCTGGCTATACAAACCATCAGCTATCAAGAATCTCTGGAAAGAGCCTTTGACCGCATTGAGCGAAATGCCATACTCTCTAGCTGGAAAGATTCCTATTCAAGCAGTGGAACAGACTTCAACATATCTGATTTTATAGAAGTTCCCGAGTTTGGTTGCTTTAAAGATGAACGTAAAGGCCTTATTGTAGATAGGCAAAAAACCTTGGACAAACTCTGGGGCATAGGCGGAATCAACGGCTGGTACTACGGCAATACCCTATGGCGAATCAGGGGGTATTTAGATAAGTTAGTAGGCGGTGTTGGCCTAAGGCGCGGACGAACTAATCAAGAAACCATATCTGCGGGAGATGCCTTGGATTTTTGGCGTGTTCTCTACTCAAATAGAGAGGAAGGAAGGCTGCTCCTATTCGCCGAAATGAAACTACCTGGAGAAGCCTGGTTGGAATTCAGGCAAGAAGAAGACCAGCTGGTTCAAACAGCAAGCTTTAGACCACGCGGCCTTGCTGGTCGAGCCTATTGGTTCCTTGTAAAACCACTTCACGGCCTCATTTTTAATGGAATGCTAAAAGCGCTAACTAAAAAAGCTTAGTTAGCCAACACCAAAATAGCTGTGTAAGCTAAGCGACTGCAGCATGCTTCACATGTGAGGGTATCACATTTGTACATCATAAATTACCTCAAATTGATCCGGAATCTCCTCATCGCTTTCCCCCAGGTTTTGTCTAAGGTCTATCTCTATACCTCTGGCAATGGTAGATATTGGAACATCGTTAGCCGAGCCTTCAAATGGATTTTCACCCGTTCTGCCAATTCGCTCCATGGTATGAAAAACCCATGAGACTGCCACATAAAAGGGGATGGACAACCACACAAAGAATCTACCCATTACAGGGTGATTGCTCAGCATCTCTGAACCAATTTCTGCAAATTGCGGAACTATGGCTAGGGGTAAAAGCCATACAAAAATCCACATGAAGTAATGATTCAATGTCGCAAATTGTCTGGGGTATGGAAAGTTTTTAATCCGTTCTGATTTTCCTTGAAGTGTAAATAATTCCTGAATAAGCGTCTCTATCTGCAAAAAGGAAAATTCCCAGATTAGCCCCCTGCGTTTTAGTTCCTCCAAATGACGTGATTGCCTGTAAAGTATGGCCGTCTGTCTGTTGCTCTTACTCAGAACATACTTCATATCTTCGGCAGACAAATAGGGCCGTAAATCCTCTTCCAAGCTTATCTTCCATTCTGGTGGTTGTATAGCAGCACTCCATTCCTTATTAGTACGTTCACTCATTACCGTCTCCCAAGGTTTAGAAGACCTCATAGCATGTCTAAGAGCGGTCATCCAAGCAATGTGTCTGTAGGTCAATTGTTTTATAGTCTTTTTTAAGGACTCCTCATCTAAAGGGTCTCTGGTATGCTCGTTGTTAATCATATCTTGAACATACATGCCAAAAGTTCTAGAGCTGTTAACAATGCCACCCCAAATTTTTCTAGCTTCCCAAATTCTACCATAAGCTGAATTGTTCTGAAATCCAATTACAAAAGCTACTGCCGTTCCAATCAATGCCAGTGGTGTCCAGGGTATCTTTATCCAATTTAGATCAAAAAAGTAATACATGGAAACAATCGCTGCGCTATAAAGAAAGAAATAAAAGCTTTCAAAGCGGGTCCATCTTGCCATGTCTATGGCCCGATATACTTTTTTAGTATACATAAGTCTGTGTTCCTACAATAATAACAAATAGGATGCAGCAAGAAGTTAAAGGGCCATTCTCAGTGAACACGGGCTTGTTTGATTGTTTCTAAGGCGAAGAGTAGCAAGCCCTTCATGTCTTAGAGGCAAACCACTACACCAAACTCCACTTCAACTCAATCGGTACTGCGTTAAGTGCTTGAGAAATGGGACAGTTCAATTTAGCAACATTTGCTAATTGTCCAAAAACCTCTTCTGAAATCCCTGGAACGTCTCCTTTTAGGTAAAGTGTAATTTTGGCTATGCTGTAATCATGCCCCTCCTGATCCAAAAGAACCGTTGCTGTAGTCTTTAATGATTTGGCCGTAAATCCTGCGCCATTCAACTGAAAACTCAAAGCCATATTGAAACAACCCGCATGTGCAGCGGCAATCATTTCTTCGGGATTGGTTCCGTTCAAGCCATCTTCGTTCTCGAAACGACTTTTGTGGGAATAGGGCAAATTTTCTATGGCCTTGCTAGGTGTAGAAACATGTCCTTTACCTTCAAGCCCAGTGCCTTCCCAAAGGGCTTCTGCAGTTCTAATATGTTTAGTGATCATAATGTTCTAACAAATAAAAGCCCTAAAGCTACAATCAGCAAAAAGCGACCAATAAAAAAGGCCGGTCTCCCGGCCTTAGCTGCACAATAGTAAAAGCAATTTATTGCTTGACCAGCTGAATCTCTAAAGCAAGCTTTACCTTGTCTGAAACCACAATCTTGCCCGCTTCTGTCACTGCATTCCAGCTCAGATTAAAATCTTTGCGGTTTATTTCTCCTGTAATCTCAAAACCAGCTTTCGTTTGTCCGTAAGGATCTTGGGCAATTCCATTGAAAGTGACATCCATTGATACTTCTTTGGTCACTTCTCTAATGCTTAAATCGCCTACTAAGCTATTTCCGTCAAAAGATTTCGACTTAAAAATCATCTTTGGATAAGCCTCAGCATTAAAAAAGTCATTTGATTTTAGGTGTTGATCTCTGTCTGCTGATTTGGTATCAATAGAGTCAATATCTACCGAGACCTCCACTTGTACATCGCTAAAGTCTTCCTTGTACGACCATGCTTTTACGTCGAAAGAATTAAAATGACCGGTTACGGTTGAAATCATCATATGCCTTACCTTGAAGACCATTTCCGAATGCGCAGGATCAACTGCCCAAAGGGTTTTGCTCGCTGTTTGAGTTTCCATATATATGTATATACAATTAATAGTTTGAAAAGTTTGTTTATTCCTTTAATTCCCGCTGCTTACTAGAATTGTAAGATTTTTCTGCTTAAAGTGATTTATACTATTAGATTCATATATTCGTCGTTCAAAATGTGAAGAGTATGCTAAAAAATTACAGCCTAACTGCACTTCTGTTGATCTTTTCCGCGGCTTACTCCTTTAGCCAGACCACCATCAGTGGGACGGTTAGCGATTCAAAAGGCCAAGTTCTTATTGCCGCCACGGTTGCGGTACAAGGAACTTCTCAAGGTAGCATCACAGATGCTGAAGGGAAATTCAGCTTAGAATTAAAAGACCCAGCTTCTGCAGTTCTTCGTGTATCTTACATCGGCTACATCACTAAGGTGGTGGCAGTAAAAGGACAGACCAAATTAAACATCACCTTAGAAAATGATGACGAGAGCATCACAGAAGTAATTGTGGTAGGATATGGGACATCTACCAAAAAAGAATTGACTGGTGCGGCCTCCAAGGTTAAAGGGGAAGATGTTCAGAAATTAAACATCCCGCGAGTGGATCAGGCCTTGCAAGGTCAGATTGCAGGGGTGAATATCAGCACCAATTCTGGGTCACCGGGTGGTTCATCTAGTATACGTATTAGAGGGCTTTCCACATTTGGAGATAATGATCCACTCATCTTGGTAGATGGGGTGGTATACGATTCAGAAGGACTCAATGCACTAAACCCCAACGACATTGCCTCTATAAATGTGCTGAAAGATGCCACTGCAGGCATCTATGGAGTCAGGGCGGCCAATGGTGTGATACTCATAGAGACCAAACAAGGAAAGAAGAATAGCAAACCTCGTTTTGAAGTGAGTTCATATTATGGCATGCAGCAAACTTCTAGAAAATTGAATTTGCTCAACGCCTCAGAATATGCTGTTTTAAAGAATGAAATGTTTGCAAACGGTAATGACGCTCTTCCATTTCCTAACACCGCACTCGGTGTTGGCACCGATTGGCAGGATTCAGTCTTTCAATCAGCGGCTATTTACAGTTTCAATGTTGGCGTAACCGGCGGTACAGAAAAAGCGAGATACTCTGTAGGTGGCAGCTACTTTACACAAGACGGAATTGTTGGCGGCGATAAAGCCAATTTTCAACGATTGAACGGCAGGGTTAATTTAACCGTTGACCTTTCAGATAAATTAAATTTAGCATCGGTATTCCTATACACCCAAGAACAACGAAATGTGCTTCCTGAAAACGGAATTGGGTCCGTACTTTACAATACCATCAATGCATTCCCAAATGAACCCGTTCGTGATGAATTTGGAACCTTCAGTTATCTGGAAGAAGTTACAGACATTATCAATCCCATTGCACAAATGCAGAATACCTTTGATGCTTCATTTGTCAACAAGTTTGTGGGTAAGGAAGAATTGAGGTACCAATGGAAAGAATCCCTCAGCTTTACCGGGAGATTGAATTACAATTTCGCCTTAGTTGATCAGAAGATATTCTCCCCACTGGTTTACTTTGGGCCTGGAAAAGCGCAAAATACTGCCCTAAATGCAGATCTTGAACCAACACAAGTGGAGATTGCCACCGGAACTTTCATAGAACGCGGAGCTAGTGTATTTGAACAACGAGCCACATATAGCGACCTCAACTACGAAGCCTTTGCGAATTACGGCAAGACATTTAATATCATCCATCACGTCAAATCCACTGCCGGAGTCTCGATATTTAGTAGAAACGGACAAGGGCTGGGTGGAACCGCATATAATATTCCAAACAACTCACTGGACTATGCCGATATTTCTGCCAATATTGCACCTGGAGGCTACTTGAACAATGTCAGTAGTTTTCAGTTTCAGGAGCGACTGCTGTCTGTCTTTTTGCGAACAGAATATAAGTACAGCAATAAGTACATCTTTTCGGCCATAGTAAGACGAGATGGTTCTTCCAAATTTGGACCAAACAACCGCTACGGAATATTCCCAACATTCTCGGGTTCTTGGGTAGTCTCAGAAGGCTATAACTACGACTCCAAACTCTTCCCTTTCTTAAAACTTAGATTGAGTTATGGCATTAGCGGCAATGATCAAATTGCCAATTTTGCGTACAGAGCCCTATTGGATGGAGAAGGCGTTTATGTTTTAAACGACGTAATTGTGAATGGAGTGGCCATAGGGCGAGCGTCAAACCCGGACCTCAAATGGGAGTCTACTAGACAGACCAACCTTGGTGTAGACTTCAGCATTAAGAGAAAATTGAATGTCAGCTTCAATGCATACATAAAAAATACCCGTGGACTTTTGTTCCAGCCAGATGTTTCTGCCTTATTGGGTTCTGCTGGTGCAGGTGGTTTCCCTCCTGTAATCAATGCCGGCGATGTAAGTAACCGAGGTCTTGAACTGGAGATGTCTTATTTCCACCGCATAGGTGAGTTGGGTATTACTACTAGCTTGAATGCGACAGCTCTGCAAAACAAAGTAATTGCTACACCAGACGGAGTTGACTTTCTTCCGGGTGCAAGCTTTGGAGTGGGTGGAAACATTGCCACGCGCTTTGAAGCCGGTTTTCCAATTGGTTATTTCTTTGGTTATGAGACCGATGGAATCTTCCAAACACAAGCCGAAATAGATAATGCTGCGGTGGTGCAAGACAATGCCAAACCAGGAGATTTCCGCTTTGTAGACCAGAACGGAGATGGTAAAATCAGCTTCAATGATGACAGCGACAAAAAAATGCTGGGCTCCCCCATCCCAAACTTTACTTTTGGATACAATCTGTCATTGGACTATAAAGGCTTTGACCTTTCTGCCAACATCTTTGCTGCAGTAGGCCAAGAAATCATACGCAATTACGAAAGACAACAACCCTATGCCAACCAGTTGAGTTATACAATTAACCGATGGACTGGACCAGAGAGCAGCAACATCGATCCTAGATTAACTACTGATCTAACAAGAAACAATGTATTCTCGGATTATTATGTAGAAAATGGGTCTTTCCTCAGATTGAGAAACCTCCAATTGGGATACCACTTGCCTTTGAAAGCAGGCAATGCTTCCCGCATTGAGAGTGCTAGAATATACATTGCCACCAACAACCTCTGGACACTGACCAATTATCGAGGTTTTGACCCTGATATTGGATCTCTAGGAGGACCATTGTCGGCAGGGATAGACTACGGATTCTATCCACAAGC